>JBBRWU010000029.1:0-11337 GCA_038249015.1 Candidatus Doudnaibacteriota bacterium
CTTTACCCCGTTAGAGAATGTTAAAAATTCATTAGGCAGCAACCAAAAAGATGATGATCAAAAATGGAATTATGAAAATGACAATTCTCTAACGGGGTTTACCCCAAAAAAAGTCCCTTATAATTTGGATAAATTAATTCGCGAAATTTTTGAAGTGGTGAATGTAGACTTGCCCCTAGAGCGTAAAGTCGGGGAATTGTCCGGTGGTCAGCAGGCCAGGCTACTGCTTGCCCACGCACTAATTCAAAGTCCGGATATTTTGTTATTGGACGAGCCGACAAATAATTTGGACCGCCAAGGCATTGAGCACTTAACCGGATTTTTAATGATGTATGAAAAAACCGTGCTGGTTATTTCTCACGACGCGGAATTTTTAAATGCCTTTTCCGACGGAGTTTTATATTTGGACGTGTTTACAAAAAAAGTGGAACAGTATAGCGGAAATTATTTTGACGTGGTGGAAGATATTAAAAATCGGATTGAACGGGAAAATTTGCAGAACGCGCGGATGCAAACTCAAATTAAAGAAAAGTTGGCGCAGGCCGGAGTCTTCGCTCACAAGGGCGGAAAGCTCAGAGCCGTGGCCAAGCGGATGAGAGAGTCTGCCGAAGAGGCGGAAGAAAATATAGTGGAGGTTCGGCAGGAAGATAAAACTATTCGTGACTTTATAATTTCTACTCAAGACTACGGACAATTTTTTGACGGTAAAGTAATGGAATTTTCTTCAATTTCCGCTATCCATCCTCATGGTGTGGTTAGTAAAGAAGTGGAATTGGTTTTAAGAAAAAACTCTCATATGTTAATTGCCGGACCCAACGGCATTGGCAAAAGTACTATGTTGGAAAAAATTGCTTCCTACTTCGCTACGGCTTCGAAGGACAAGTCCGGACAGGGTTTTGTTATCGCCAAGGACATTAAAATTGGTTACTACAAACAGGATTTTTCCAACTTTAACTTTGAACAGAGAGCGTTTGACTCGTTAAAAGAAGTTATGGAAAAATACGATGAGCATATTTTGCGTGCCGCCGCGGCAGGGTTCTTGCTGGATGGAAAATTATTAGACCACGCCATTGCCTCATTGTCGGAAGGGCAAAAGGGGTTACTCGCATTTTGTCGTTTAATGTTAATGAAACCGGGTTTATTGATACTGGACGAGCCTACTAATCACATAAATTTCCGTCATTTGCCTATAATTGCAAAAGCCTTAGACGTTTACGAAGGCGCCAGCTTAATGGTCTCCCATACGCCGGAATTTGTGGCCCAAGTCCGGATTGACGAAACCATAGACCTAAACGCTTTATAATTTGTGTTTAAATCTTTTGAAACTCACTACATTTGTAACAAGTTTCAAAAAAATAAAAAATACCCTTCATAAATTTAAAAAGATGGGTATTTTTGATATTCTTTCCTTGGAGAAGATCTCGTGAACTATGTTAGCTTCCTCGATTTGTTTGAGCCTAGAAGGCTCGTCTCTCTCTAAATCGATAATAAAAGTAATTAGTATCAATCCTGGTTTTGCAACTATTTAAACCGCTGGCTCGTGTTAATAATATAGCCCTAAGCTAAAGGATATTTAAATTTGTGTTATAATTAAGGCGAAATTATAATTTATCTGCCTTTTCGTCTTTAAAGTTCAGGAACTTATTTTTAGCTAGTTTTGGGCCAGAAAAAGTATTTATATGGATATATTAAGCACGTTTGCAAAACCTGTTGTGGTTGCCGACAAAGAAGAATTGTTTACACAGTTAGTTAACAGACATTTGGATGAGATATATAACTTTTCCAAACATATGGTTTCCGACTCCGAGGAAGCTAATGATATTTCGCAAAAAACTTTTTTGTCTTTGTATCGGAATTTGCATAAGTTAAACTTTAGCACATCGCCCCGTCCGTGGCTGTTTAAGGTTGCTCGGAATTTTTGTCTGGATTATATAAAGAAAAAAAAGCCGATTCAGTTTTCGGAAAACGAGGCGGAAATTTTGGAGATTCCGGAAAGTCTTCCTTCGGTAGAAGCGATGCTGGACGAAGAAATTTTCCTTCAGCAATTTAAAAGTAATTTGGATAATTTGCCGGTTACGGAAAAAGAAATTTTACTTTTAAAATATTTTGAAGATTTAACTTTTGAACAAATTGCGGAAATTCAAAATATTCCGCTAAATACTGTTAAGAGTCATTTTTACAGAGCTAAAACCAGGCTTTTTAAAATACTAAATAAATAACTTTATGGATATAATAGACAAAATATTTTCTAAATTAAACAAAGAACAGGCGCCGGGAAGTTTGCGGGCGAAAATTTTAGATATTCCGGAAGAGCAGGCGCCAAAACCCGCACACTGGGCCTGGCTCAAATTAGCGGTGCCGGTTTTATTAATAGTGGTTTTAATTGGTGGTTTTTACTATCAATACCAAAGCCTGCCAAAAATTGCAGCGGCTTTTGAATTAACCGCCGAGAATACGGACGCAGCCGGCATTTCACCGGAATCAGTTTTTATTTTAGTCAGCTCCAAAGCCATAAATCCCGCACAAATAAAAAAAATTGTAAAAATTTCTCCTGATGTGGGCTTTGACGTAAAGAGCTTAGAAAATAACCGTTTTCAAATAGTTCCTTTATTAAAGCTTGCCGGAAACACTATTTACCAAATAACCATTGCCGAAGGCGCGGCGGAACGGGATTACTCCTGGGCTTTTCAGGTGCGCGCACCCTTTGCGGCGGTTTCCACTTTTCCGCGGCACCAGGCAACAGGCGTCCCTACCAACAGCAGCATAGAGATTACTTTTAACCGCGAAAATATTTTGTCTCCGGAAAAATATTTTGAGATATCACCAAAAGTTGACGGCAAGTTTGAATTTCACGGAGAGAATGTGGTGTTTTTACCTAAAGGTCTGACACCTGCCACGGTATATACGGTCAAATTTAAGCAGGGGCTTTCAGCAAAGGATTTAAATGAAGAATTAGGTCAGGATATTGTTTTTGCTTTTGAAACTGCGCCTGTATCTTATTCGTCTTCCGGTTATTTTAGTTTTGGCCAGGAAATTTCCTATTTTCCGCCCAATAAAAAACCCGCAGTTTCTTTTTATGAATACAACACAGATTATTCTCAAGCGGAAACTTCTGTTTATTCATTTTCCAGCGAGAGTGATTTTGTTAAAGGGTACTATAACAGCAGAAATTGGGACTTAGGCTGGGCGTATTATTACAAGCAAAGCGGAGATTTTTACGATACGGCCAAGTTAAGCAAGATTACCAGTTTTAAGCCGCAAATAATTAAATCGGATTATCAGACATTTTTTGAACTGCCGGAAATTTTACCCATTGGCTATTATTTAATTGATATGAAGCTGGGAAATCTGCATCAACAGGCCTGGGTGCTGATTAACGATATTTCTCATTATTATTCTATAACCGACAGCAATGGTTTTGTCTGGGCATACAATTTCAGCCAAAAGACGGCTTTAGAAAATGCGCAGGTGGCCTATTTTGACATTAATGGGGATCGCCATGAATTAGCCAAAACCGACAAGCAGGGTATTGCGCAATTTGCCGTGCCGGACGGACTTAAGAATACTCCGGTAAATGCCCGGGATTACGGCAAGCCCAAACTTTTGGAAATTACCCCAAACAATGGCAAACCTTCTTTGGCTTTGGTTTCCGCCGGATGGTGGTATAACTCTTCAGCCGGAACGGAGGATAATTTTTGGAAATATATTTCCACTGACCGATTTACCTATCAGCCTTCGGACACCATAAAATTTTGGGGCGTGATAAAAGGAAAATCCAGGGACTACAGAGACCAGAAAGTTTCGGTTCAGTTAAGGCAGGGGTATTATTACGGACCATACGTCCTGCCCGGATTTGAAAATACCGACAAGCCTTTGGCGGAAACTCAGGTGCTAATTTCTTCTTTTGACACTATTTCCGGAGAATTGTCCTATAAGGGTTTGCAGCCGGGTTCATATCAAATTGCCGTTATGGTGAATGATAAAATTATCAGCCAGTCGCAAGTGGAAGTATTGGCTTATGTAAAACCTGCTTATAAAATTACAGTTACCCCGAGTCGGAAAGCTGTATTTGCCGGCGAACCGGTGGATTTTAACGTTAAGGCAAGTTTTTACGACGGTACCCCGTATGGCGCTCTAAAGCTTAATTACACAGGATATAACGGTTCCCTAAATATTTCCGGGCAGGTTCAGCTAAGCCGGCGCGGCGAAGGCAAAATTACGGTTACTCCGTCCTATAGCTCACAAAATTATTATTATCCCAATTCTTTAAATTTGTCCTTTACTCCGGCACAGGCTGAAGAGGCAGACATTAATTCCGCAAATTCCGAAATTAATTCCTCGGTTTTGGTATTCGGGCCGCATTTGTATTTGCAGTCAAATCAAAAATATTTGGAAAACAATAATTTCAGCATCACCGCAAAAGTTAATGAAATTGTGTTAAGCGAAATATTGGATGCCAGAAGCGGCTATGTGCAGTATCCGGAATATGTGGGGAATCCGAAAAATGGGGTAAATTTAAGCGCCCAGGTGGAAAAAACAGAATATATGCAAACAGAAGACGGTACCTATTATGATCCAATAAACAAGACCAGTAATCCTAAGTACAGGTACGAATCAAAAAAAAGCATTGTGGGAAACTATTCCGGCATAACTTCGCAAAACGGCGAATGGGTATTTAACGTAAATTTGCCAAAAGCAGACCGCGTTTATTACACGGTTACAATTAGCGGCACAGACAGCGCCGGACGCAACTTGCAGTCCATAGTGTATCCTTATTATTATAAAAATTATGAAAGTTATTATAATTCGGGAGCCTCGTCGGGTAACAACAGAATAGTGCTGGGTTTGGAATTTACTGACGGAAAAGATCAGTACAGCCAGCAATTTAGTATTGGCCAAAAAGTCAGTCTATCTGCCAATATTTTGGGAAATCAACAAAGCCTAAACGGACAAACACTTTTTTATCGGTATGGTCACAACGGAATTGGATCGGTTCAGTTAATGCAGGGAAATTCCTGGGAAGAGACATTTGCCCGGGATTTTAGGCCGGGGGTTTCATATAAAGCGGTGGTGTTTGGCCCGTACGGATTTGTGGAAAGCAATTCGCTTTTGGCCGGCTACAAGCAGGAAGACGCAAAACTTAAAATAAATATTCAGCCCGACAAGCAAAATTATCGCCCCGGCGATACGGCAAAAATTAATATTGAAGTTAAAGATAAGGATGGCAAGGCGGATGTGGGGGAAATAAACCTGTCGGTTGTTGACGAAGCGGTGTTTGATATTTTGCCTTATTATTGGCAACAGGATATTTTGGAGAGCCTGTACCAAATAGATTACACGGACCCCAATTCCCAGGCTTCGGATTTTACCCCTGCTATGTTCCAGCAAAACGGCGGAGCGGAAGGCGGCGGATGTTTTCTGGCCGGCACACCGATATTGTTGCCGGGCGGAAAAACCAAAAGCATTGAACAAATTAAAGTTGGGGACGTGGTGCAAACGCGTGCCGAGGAAAACGATGCAAAGGCAAGCGTGCCGGCAATTGTGCAGGGGATTTCCAGCCATTTGGTAGACGACTATTTGGTAATCAACAACAGCCTAAAGGTAACCCAGGAGCATAAGTTATTTGTAAATAATAAATGGCTGGTAGCTGGGTTAATTAAAATTGGAGATTTATTGCAGGATCAAAACGGCAACAAAATTGCGGTTACAGCGGTAAAAAAAGTTTTGGCGCCTAAGACCATGGTTTATAATTTTAATGTGGGGGCTTACCATACTTATTTTGCCGGCGGTATTTATGCCCATAACGCGGAAAAAGGCGGGGGATATAGAAGCGAATTTTTGGATACCGCCTATTTTGATTCCAAGCCGTTAATAGACGGCAAGGCAAATTTTGAATTCAAATTACCGGACAATATAACTTCCTGGAGAGCAACCGCCAGCGCTTTTGAGACTGGGCAAATTTTTGCCGGGCAAAATACCCAATTGCTTCCCGCGAGCCTACCATTCTTTACGGATACGGTTATTTCCCAAACTTACCTCGCAGGCGACCAACCAACGGTTTTAGCCCGTGCGTTCGGAACTTCGTTAAACCAAAACGACAGCATTATCTTTACTCTGGATATAGACGCATTAAACTATCATAAAACACAAACCGTTAATTCCACAACCGCAAATTTTGTTTTGCCGTCGCTGGAAAAAGGCAGCTTTGAGTTAAAATTAAAAGCCAAACAGGGGAATTTGGAAGACGGTATTATTCGCAAGTTCCGGGTAGCGGACAGTTATTTTGAAACTAAACAGGCAAAATCAATTTCCGTTACTTCCGGGCTGAAAGGTTTGCCAATAAGCCCTACCGGCATAACCACTGTTTCCTTTACCGATGCCGGCAAGGCCCAGTTTTATTCGGAGTTAGTTTGGGAATCTTATCAAAACGGAAGCCGCAGTGACCAGTTGTCTGCCTCTTTTGTGGCAGGGAAAATGTTACAGCAGTATTTTGGCAATACGGAAAGCGTAAAAAATTTGGACTTAAGCCCTTATTACGTGCCGGAAGGGGGGCTTGGTCTGTTTTCTTACGGCGATTCCGATTTGGCTGTTTCCGCCATGTTGAGTGATTTAATGCCGGACCAGGTTTATCAAACGCAATTGATCGGTTATTTTAAAAATGTGATGCGTGATGAAAAAGCAGACATTCATCGCATTGCCCAAAGCCTGTATGGGTTGGCCGCTCTGCATCAGCCGGTGCTGGCCAAACTACAATTAATTAAAGATGAACCGGATTTAACCCCGGAAGATAAAATGTATATCAGTTTGGGCTTGGCCAGGCTTGGCGACAAGGAAACTGCCAGAAAAATTTACAACAATTCCATTCGCCCAAATCTTAATTTTGAAGCGGGGCAGGCTTGGCTTAAAAATGAACAGAACCAAACCAAGCAAGTTAAATTAACCGGGCTTTCCGGGGTTGTGGCTGCTTCCATTGGGCAAAGTGTAGACGCCCTCTCGGTATGGAAATATTTGCAGGAGCATTATCCGTCCGAAGATTTAGACGTGCTGGAACGACTAATGATAGTCCGAGACGAAATAACCAGAGCCAATAAGACTGAAACCTCATTTACTTATGAAATAAACGGCAAAAAAACAGATATCAAACTGGAAAAAGGCCAGAGCAAATTTGTAACTTTAACTCAGGACGAAGCAGGTAATATTTCTTTTAGCAATGTGAAAGGCCAGCTTACAGCTTTGGCGGTGGTGGAAGATTATAAAAACCCGGACGCTTTAACCAAAAACAGCGGGCTTAGCATAAAGCGGAGCTATTGGGTTAACGGAAAGCAGGCAAGCCAGGCTATGGAAGGCGATGTGGTAACGGTTCGGCTGGAATACAGTATTGCCAAGCAGGAGATTGCCGGTGCGTATCAGGTAGTTGATTATTTGCCGAGCGGCCTTAAAGCGATTAGCAATATATGGCAGAGAGGATTAGCTTATAATTATTCCAATTGTTCGGAAAAAGGCCAGCCGTTGTCCATAGATGGCAATAAAGTTTACTTTTCGGCTTATCAGGGTTCGGTTTGCCCGATACACACGCTGGAATATTATGCCAGAGCCGCAACTAAGGGCGACTTTAATGCCAATCCACCGCTAATACAATCGCTTAAGAATTATGAAAGTCTGAATATAGGCACGGCACAGAAATTGAAAATTACGTCAGTCGGTAATTAAATTCCGCATGAAGAAGCGCAAGGTTAAAATTTTAGTGTTGTTATTTGCCGCGATCTTATTAATTTTAGGATCGCGGTTTTGGCTTAAATTGCCTTTTAAACAGCCTCCAATTTTAAAGACTTCAATTACTTCAAATGTCGCATCATCGCCAATTAATTATACGGCGCATATACTAAAAAATAATTTCCCTCCGCCCGCATTGTTAGAATTAAAAAAAGGTGTTTTGCCCGTAGCCGGAATTACCTCGCATCATTTACCGACAGCCGAGGAATTTATAGAAACCTTTTACAGAGAACTGGCTGCGGCAAAACCGGATGTGAAAAATTTTTTAATTGTCGGGCCTGACCATTTTGAGCAATGCAGAAATTTAGGCTCCGTAACAAACAAGGATTTTTTAACCGCGTTTGGGTTGCTGGAAAATAATCATGATGTTTCAGAAGCATTATTAAATTCCGGCGCCGGCGAAGATAACCGATGTTTTGAAAACGAACATTCAATCGGGGTTCAGACAACGTTTATAAAAAAATATTTTCCAAACGCCAAAGCTGCCGGTTTAATGTTTTCTTCGGCGGCGGGAACGGATTTGGCGGAAAAACTTGCCACGACAATCAAACAAAAATATCCGGAAACTATTGTGATAGCCAGTACGGACTTTTCGCATTATCAATCTTTGAAAAAAGCCAATGCCATAGACAGCGGAACGCAAAAGCAGATTGAAAATTTACAGACAAATAACATACTGCTAGAACAGGTTGATTCTCCCGCCTCTTTGAGGTTTGTACTTAGCTATGCCTCGGCTTTCGAAGCCGATTTTAAGTGGATTAAGCACGCTAACTCCTACGACTTTACCGGCAATCCGGACAATACCACGGGGTATTTTAATGTGATATTCGGCAGGGAACCTTAGTATTTATCTTTCAAATATGCTTTTATCTAAAAAGTCTCCTCGGTTCACCGAGGAGACTTTTAGATTTTAAGTTACTTATTCAAATATGTAATTGATAGCTGGAGTATAGTGGCGAAACTTACCCAAAGCAAGTAAGGAATTTGAATGTAAGTTATCCAACGGGCATGGGGGTAGATGCTCACCATTGCCCAAATTAAGGTTGCTAGTACCAAAAGAATATCAACTGCTGCCAATAAATTATTTTTTAAACCAAATTGTAGAGGAGTGAATGCAAAGTTAAACAGCAAATTTAAAATAAAGGGTAAGGCAACAAGATAGCTAATTTGTTTTTGCCAAGCCATTAAGAAAACTTTGCCAAAAGATAGGGCAATTAATATATAGAGGAAACTCCAAACCGGGCCAAACAGCCAAGAAGGCGGGGACCAGGAAGGTTTTATTAGTTGTGAATACCAATTATATGTGTTCATAAATATTTTTTTAATTATTGATATTGAATATATACCGGAACGGGTGAAAGTTTAAGCA
The DNA here is from genome assembly GCA_038249015.1 of Candidatus Doudnaibacteriota bacterium. Lineage (GTDB taxonomy): Bacteria > Patescibacteriota > Doudnabacteria > UBA920 > UBA920 > PALSA-1336. Next base: position 9,143 of record JBBRWU010000029.1, read on the forward strand.
GTTGGGATGGTGTTAATAAACCTGCTCCGACAGAATCATTTTTATAAAATAGTTTAAAGCCGGTAAACTGCACCGGTTCTTTATAAATATATTGTTTGTAAGTATTAAGTTTAGCTGCTTGTCCGCCAAAACCGTCCATATCTATAACTATTTGCACTTCTGGTAAGGGGTTAATTTTTTCGGAATTGGTCAGCATTTTTTGGGTGAAGCGGTGGACTACTAAGATTTTAGGAGTAAGAGCATTATCTTTTGCAACTTTTGCTAAATATTCGGCTATAAAATTAACATCTTCCGCGTCCAGCGTGCCAATGGCAGTGCCGGGAAGAGCGCCGGTCTTCATAGAAAATTCCGGATCAATGCCTAAATGTACATTAGGTAGACGCAAATATTTTTCTAAAAGCGGAACTTCGGTTTGCACATTGCTTAAGCCTACTTGAATATCCAAAAAAACCAGAGCATTAATTGATTCGGCCATTTTTAAAACTTTGTTAATCTCACTATCCGGCATGCGTGCGCGATATTTACCGCCTCGTCCGGGCCCGACTTGCGCCACCACCGCAATATAGTGTAGGGCGGGGATTGCCGGTGTATTCGGGTCTATGATGCTCCATTTTTTTACTTCGGTATTTAATTTTTCCAGCATTTCTTTTTCCGGATATTCTCCCAAAATCCCCATGCCTCTTGAGTATAAATTACCGTAATAGGCAATAATTCGATTAAACGGCAAAACTGCGCCGACATTGGGATAAACAGTTTTTGCCGGCCATAGAGTTGGCACAAGGTTAAGAGTATTTGTCGCCGAAGTGGAGGCAGGGGCGGGATTATTGGCAATCTGCATCAATTTTTTATCGTAGGCATCTGCGTCAAAATCGGGAAGCTTTGTAGCCCTCAATGTGTCCGTTGGTTTATTAGGCAGGGAATTTTTAATTACGTTAACTAACCTATTTTTAAAAAAATAGGTTTTAAAATAAAATACTCCAAAAAACAATAAAAATAAAATTAAACCCGTAATAATTTTATTTTTAAATGAATCCATAATAGTATTATACACTACTATCTTGCATATGTAGTAATTTTAAAACCAATGAGTCGTTGATTTTTAAATAAGTCGCCTATGCTTTTTGTAGCTCGGTAATCACCAGTTTGTCCATTTTAAGCATGACCCGCATAACCGCTTCGGACTTTTTAGCATCATTACTGCTCATAAGCTCATTTAAGGTTGTGGGTACAACTTGCCAGGTAAGGCCAAATTTGTCGTAGTCTATCCAACCGCATTGTCCGGTTTTGGCGCCGGTTGAAAGTTTTTCCCAAAAGAAATCCACTTCTTCCTGGGTTTTACAATTTATTATAAAAGATGTGGCCGGGCTGAATTTATATAACGGCCCGCCGTTTAGTCCCATAAATTATTGGCCGTCCAGTTCAAATGTTACGGTCATTGCGCTTCCTACGGGCTTTCCGGAGACTTTTGCTCCGGATTCGCCATGGCGAGCAATATTTTTTATTTCCGCACTTCGACCCATTTGTGAAAATATTTCCACGTAAAATTTGGCCACCTCTTCGGCTTCTTTGTTAAACCATAAACAGGCAGTCATTTTTTTATATGTATTATTAAGTTTAAGATTATTACCATAAGCCCATAATTAGCCCCGCAACAAGCAGAGTAACCAACATATTACCGATATTTAACCAAAATAAAGTTTTCTTGCCTCCCCAAATGGCGTTTCCCAAAGCCAATGGCACCACAAAACCAATCCATACGACAAAGGCATTGCTAAGGCCGTTCTTTATCCCACTGTGAACGCCGGTGTTAACATACCAAGACAAAACAAAAACATTATGAAACTGGCAACAAACTGCAAAAAATATGAAAGTCCCATAGACTTTTTCATTTGCTGTTGTTTCTCAGGCGTCCATTGGTCCATACCCATTTCACGCATGAATAATTTACCAAATAATGGGCCATACCAAATCGAACCAATAATTACACTGGCAATTGTGGCTGCCAAAACTGCCCCAAAATTTATTCCGTTAAACATATATTTTTTGTAATGATTAATTTCTAATCTATTTTAGCATAATTAGGACTTACGCTTTTGAGTCAATTTCGAGGCAAAATGCGAGGATTTTTGCCTGCCTGCCGGCAGACAGGGAGACGTAGTCAGACTACGTTGATAAAAACCACAGCATTTTAACGA
>JBBRWU010000030.1:0-11336 GCA_038249015.1 Candidatus Doudnaibacteriota bacterium
AAACCGTATGGGCAATATCTTGCCCGGTTATGGTGTGGGTGGGAATTTTTTCTTCGGCAGCTAAACTTTTATTAAGCTGTTCTTTTTGTTTAAAAAGTTTTTCTTCTTGAGTGCGTAAATGTAGGGCGGTGGTAAAATCTTGTCCCAATACGGCTTTGGTTTTTTCTTCTTCCAGAGCGACTAAGTCGTTTTCAATTTTTTTGGTAGCCCGAAGTAATTTACTGTTGGAATTGATGCTACGCAAAAAAGCCGCGGTTTCATCTATTAAATCTACCGCTTTGTCGGGCAGATAGCGGTCTTGAATGTAGCGGGACGATAAATCCACCGCCGAGTGAATGGCTTCGTCGGAAATGCTGACATTGTGATGTTTTTCGTAATTGGGTCGCAAGCCTTGCAGAATTTCCACGGTTTCGTCCCGACTGGGTTCATCCACCAAAATAGACTGAAAACGCCTTTCTAAAGCCGCATCTTTTTCGATGTATTGTTTATATTCTTTTAAGGTAGTTGCACCAATAGCCCGGAGTTCGCCGCGCGCGAGCGCCGGCTTTAAAATATTGGCCGCATCCAAACTGCCCGTGGTGGCGCCGGCACCGACCATGGTGTGAAGTTCATCTATAAATAAAATTACGTTCTTGTTATTTTTTACTTCGTCAATAATTTGTTTTAAACGGTTTTCAAATTCGCCGCGGAACATACTGCCGGCGACAATTAGTGCCAAATCTAAACTTAAGATTTTTTTGTCGAGTAAAGAATCCGGCACTTCACGGTTGGCCATGGCCAAGGCCAGGCCTTCTACAATGGCGGTTTTGCCCACCCCCGCTTCGCCGATAAGTAGAGGATTGTTTTTAGTGCGACGGTTAAGAATGGAAACCATTCTTTCAATTTCGTGTTTTCTGCCTATTACCGGGTCCACTAAGCCTTGCGCGGCTTTTTTGGTAAGGTCGGTAGTGAATAATTCCAGCATCCCGCCTTTTTTACTTTCCGGCATTTTGGGCATTGACCCATGGCCGTTTTCAAACGGAGCTTGGGGTATTCCCTGTACTTCCGGCATTTCCGGAAACTTGGAAATATTTTCAAAAACATTATTTAAATTTTGTTGAAGTTCAGCAATATCAATTCCCAGTTTAGAAAGTAAGACTTTGGCTTTGTTACTGGGAACATTTAAAAGTCCGTACAGAAAATGTTCCGTACCGATGAATTGATAGCCATACTGACTGGCAATAATGGCGGACTTTTCAATTACCAATTTTAAATTCTCGCTCAATACCGGCTTCCATACGGAGACCGAGTTGTTACTGTTTACCAGAATTAGTTCCTGTTTAATAATTTCCGGAGCCAATTTGGTTTTAGTTAAAATCTCCGCGGCAAAAGAACTTTTTTCCGATACCACGCCATAAAGCAAATGCTCCGTGCCAATGTGGTCGTGCTTTAGTTCCTCGCTAACCAGTTGCGCCATAATAAGTGCGTTTTTTGCGCGAGAAGACAAGCGTTCAAGAATGTAGGTAAAGTTAGTCATTTAGTTAGGTTTTAGCTTATAGCTATTAGCTTTTAGGACTGACAAGATGCAATCTGATATACTTAAATTATCTCATATAATAAGATTATAGCAAAATTATCACTCTAGTCAATAGTTTGATAAATCAAATAACAATTTGTAGTTTTTTATTATAATAATCTGTGATATCAGCGGTCATCTGTGTATCTGCGATCTTTATGTTTAAACTAAAAACAATAACCAAAGAGCCGGAGAATGAGGCCAAGGCTTACGATTATGCCGTATTTTTGCTGTCTTTAAGTTTGCGGACGGTTGGCGAGATGCGGGATAAAATGCAAAAGCGCGGATATACATTAGCCACCATAGAAAAGACAATTGACCAGTTGGTTGAACAAAAATATCTGGATGACCAACGCTACGCGGAAGTATATTTGGAAAACTTAAAAAAATATAAAACTTTTGGATTTTACGGGATTAAGAAAAAATTAATGGAAAAACGGCTTCCCGCGGGAATTATTGAAAGCGTTTTGTCGGAAGGTCTGGGGCAGGAAGAAGAAATGAAAATCGCACGTAAATTTTTAAAAAAAGCTGGGGTTGAAGTTAGGGAGAAAAAAATTGAGGAAGGTTCCCAATACAGCGTGTTTAATGAGGAGGCAAGTAAAGCCAAACAAAAAACCGCAGGCCGTCTTAAGGCACGCGGTTTTAGAAGTGAAATAATCTCCAGGTTATTGGCTTAGCATCGGCTGGATTATGTTTGTCCAAAAGACGAAGAGTAAAATAATTCCTATTAAAATCAAAACCCATTTAAAAACTTGTGCTTTGGTTATCACTATTTCATAATTTGCTATTCTGAGCGCTTCTTTTGCCTGTAAATTTTTTTGCAAAATATCGGGTTTGTTTAGTTTTAATGCATCAGTAAAAGCCTGATAGTCTTCCATGTAGTTTTCTACTGTGGTTAGTCCTTTGTCAGTCTGAATGTTAAATCCTATCATTCTGCTGGTGTATCCCGCCAGCGGGGAATATTTGCCTTGGCTGTCTTCAACAGCATTAATTGAAGTTATGGGGATTGCAATGTCGAGCTTGTTATGTTTGTATAATTCAACATGAGTGTCGGTAAGTTTTATGTAGCGACTTTTCTTTTGAAGTTTAGACAGGGCAAAAAATTCAAAATAAAAAACACCAAAAATTAACAAACCCGCTAAGGTTTTGTAAGCAGGGTTAGAGTTTAATAATTTAAAATCAAAATTTAAAAAGCTTGCTGTCAAGACAATCAAAAATGCCGTTATTAACATAATAATGGTCATTGAAACGAAACCAGCGTTAACGCTCTTGTAGTAAAATTTTTTTTCCATTGAGTGATGTATTAATCTACAAATTTAAACGGTACAATAATCATTAGGCAATAAAGCAAAAAGAATAGCAGATTGAAAATAAAAAGGAATTTAAAATATATTTTGTAAAACTGGGTAGGAAAGATTTCCAATTTTTTAGCGCGCCAGCCGAATCTGATTGCCAGTACAGAGGTTAAGAGAGGACTTAAAAAAAGAACAGATCCTAAAATTGTTAAAAATTTGTATAAGAAAGTTTCCGCAAAACTAAAATAATCGTGATATTCGAAAGCATAACTTAAAAGCATGGCTGCAAGAATCCACCAGCCTTTAAACAGTCCAAGCACCAAAGCTATAGGGGTGGTTATGCCTCCCCAAAAAAGTAAATTAGAAAACGTCGGACTTAAAGGTTTTGGGTTCTCGTCTGACTGTTTGCGTATGTAATTAAACCAGGGTACATCAAAATATAAAAAATATACCACAAATACCAATGGCCAGAGAATTTCAAAATAGGAAATTATCGGTACATGGTTGTATCCAAATTGTCCTAAAATTGCAATAATCATCCCCCAAAAAAACAGGGTTCCTAGGCTGTATAACAGAGGCTTTAAAAGTTTAAATTTCATATCCGTACTTTATTTTTCTTCTATTTAACCTTGGTTAATTGGGATTTTGGCGGGCAAGTAATCTTTTTATAAGTTTATATTTCTAAGTCTTGCAATTCTTTCTTCTATGGGTGGGTGGGTGTTAAACATGCTCGCAAACCATCCGGCGGAAGATTTACCCTCGTGTTCCTTGAGTGGGTTTACAATGTATAAATGAGCCGTGGCTTTGTTGGCGGCTTCCAGTGGTTCAGTATCTGCAGAAATTTTTTCTAAAGCACGTGCTAAGCCTTCCGGGTAACGTGTAAGCAACGCTCCGCTGGCATCTGCCAAAAATTCGCGCTTTCGGGAAACTGCGAGTTTAATTAAGGTGGCAATTATAGGTGAGAGAATAACTAAAACCAATGAGGCAATTGCCAAAATTGCACCAAGTTGTCCGCCTTCACGGTCACTAGACTTGCGTCGACCGCCAAAAAAAGATGCGCGCAAAAACCAGTCGGAAAGCAGAGTAATTACACCTACCAAAACTACTACTAAAGTCATTACCCGAATATCATAATTGCCAATATGGGAAAGTTCGTGTGCTACGACGCCTTCCAATTCCGGCTTCTCCAGTTTGGACAAGATACCAGATGTAAAACATACTACTGCATGCTCAGGGTCTCTGCCGGTGGCAAAAGCGTTGGGTGCGGTGTCTTCTATTATATAGATTTTCGGAGTAGGCAAGCCTGCGCCAATGCAAAGATTTTCCACGAGCCGATAAATTTCCGGATTACTTTGTCTGTCTACTTCTTTAGCCTGAGAAATTGCCAGTGTTATGGAGTCGGAAAAATAATAAGAAATCAGCGAGGAAAAAATAGAAAATCCGACTGCAAAATATAAAATATTTACATCACCAAAGCGCAAAGAAAACGCCCAGCCGAGCAGGGAAATGACAATAAGAAAGCTGAATATTAAAATCCAGCTTTCCCGTTTGTTTTTGTTAATGAGATCGTAGGTGAGCATGGGGAGGGTATAGGTTATAGGGAGTTAGGGGATAGAAAGAGAATTAATTATTTGTTGTAGATTGAAGCCTTTTTATTAATGACATTAACATTTTTTGTACTTCTAATAATAACGATTTTACAGTCGTATAGCTAAGATTTGGATAAAGTTTTTCCATAAGCAGAATCTGGGTGTCTAGCTCCGCGCTTGAGCCAAAGGCAATTCCTAAAAATTGAATAAATTCTTTTGTGTGGTTTCGGGCGTGGCCTTCGGCTATGTTTGAAGGAATGGATATAGCGGCTCTTTGAGTTTGGGAACAAAGACCATAAAGCTCGTGCTTTGGTAGTTCCTGTGTAATTTTATATATTCCTAAAACTAAATCGTTGGATTTTTGCCAAACGATCAAATCTTTATAGCTTGAAATTTTATTTTGCATACTATTTTCCCTAGTCCCTAGCCCCTCCAGTTAGAACTGAACTTTCACAGGTTGGGCTTCCGGGCCTTTTTCATCTATGTCAAAGAATTCGCGTATGCCAAAACCAAACATTCCGGCAAATAAATTGGTCGGGAACTGTTGAATTTTGGTGTTGTAGTCGCGAACGTTGCCGTTATAGAATCTACGGGCGGCTTGAATTTTATCTTCCGTGTCCGTTAAGTCTCTCTGCATTTGCATAAAGTTCTGGTTGCTCTTTAAATCCGGGTAGGCTTCAGAAACCGCGAATAAACTCTTTAATGCTCCGGAAAGCATATTTTCATCTTTCAATTTTTCTTGCATACTGCCTGCACCCATAGCCATGGTGCGAGCTTTGGTAACGTTTTCTAAAACACCGGATTCCTGCTTGGCATAACCTTTAACGGTATCCACCAAATTGGGGATAAGGTCGTACCTTCTTTTTAATTGAACTTCAATATCGCTCCAGGCTTCATCCACCTGGTTTTTGGAACGGACGAGGCCGTTAAACAGCACTACGGCAATAATTGCAATTGCCAAGATTGTCCATACGAATATCATAATTTTGATATTAATTTATTAAAAATTCTTATATTAATTATAGCACATTTTTGGTAAATATTAATTGACAAGGGGATTGGCTGGTGTATAATTTAAATATGGATGCAAATAAGAAAAATATGACGATAGATGATTTGGCTGTTATGGTAGCCAAAGGTTTTAGCCGTGTTGATGAAAGATTCGATAAGCTTGAAGGTAGGATGGAAAAGTTAGAAACTGAAATGCAAGGTTTGCGCTCAAGTGTTAATAACTATTTGGAACTGTCAGATAAAAGATATTTGGAATTAAAAGCCAGGGAAAAAGTTATTGTAAATTGGGTAAAACAAATTGCCGATAAAACGGGTGTCAAAATCAGTCTGGAAGATTTGGAAAAAGCAGTCTAGTCTAGTTAAAATATTTTACTAAACCGGCAACTAAATGCCGGTTTTTGTTTTTTTGTGCGTTTTTTGAAGTTTTCATTTAGAAATGGCTAAAAATTTTATCACTTGACACGTTTTTATTAAAGGAGTATGCTTTAGTTGGATAAAGCGCTTTAGTTAACTAAAGCGGTATCCGTACAGAATAAAGTAAGATATATTAAAGTGAAAGATTTTATGACTATAACTTGGGATAATAAAAAAACGGATCAGTTAATAAAAGCAGTTTTGGCCTTAAAGAACGCAAAAGAAGCCAAGTGTTTTTTGCGCGACCTGCTTACAGCGGAAGAACTCAATGAATTTGGTAACCGTTGGCAGGCAGCCCAAATGCTATCCCAAAATATTTCCTACACTACCATTCGTGGAAAAACCGGACTTTCTAGCACTACTATTGCTCGTATTTCCAAGTGGTTAAAAAAAGGCCAGGGCGGGTATAAACTAATTATTTCCCGTATGCATCACTACAACTCTTCCTCTTCTGGGAAAGGGTTGGCTTGATAAAGTGTCTTGTGTCATTCCGGATTTAGTTCGGAATCCAAAACATTAATATCACTCGACCCCTTCTCGGAAGAGAAGGGTTTTTTGTTTGCCGGAGAAATCCGATAAATAAAGAATGATCAATTTTTAGGGGGAGTTATGATCAAGTACGGCATTATTGAAGTAACCAGGAAGTGCCAGTTCCGGTGCCCGGGTTGCTACATGGTCAGGCGCAACGAACTCGGCAAGGGTGAAATGGGCTTGGCTCAGGCCATTCACATTCTTAAGCTTTGCAAGGAGTTCAACGGCGTTGAGCTCGAGAGCATGGACATTTTGGGCGGAGAGCCGCTGTTGTGGCGGTATTTGAAGCCCTACATCGAAGTGCTTTTGAGTCGGGGCATCAAGCCATGGGTATTCACCAACATGCTCGCCATCAGTCCCGGTCTCGCCAAGTGGCTCTATGAGCGCAAAGTGTGTGTGACAGGTAAACTCAACATCGGCGACTTTGGAAACCCTGAACAGGTTAGAATTCAGGCTCAAATGGTTGGCAGTTCCGAAAGTCTGGCCAAAGTGCTTGAACGCCAGATTGGGATTTTTTTGCAGGCTGGCTACAAGGATCCGGAGTTCACTCTGGAAAACCTTGTTCGACTGCAGAACCTGCCATATGTGTCCCATTTTTATCGCTATTGTCTGAAAAATAATATCCGACCGGATATTGAACTTCTGGCTTGCGGTGAAGGGTTCACCGGCGAGTATTGGCAGATCGCTCCATCCCCCAAACAGATTGCGGAGATGATCTGCAGTCTGCAAAAGGTCAGGAAGGAGTTTAATCTGCCCGAGGCAAGGGTACTTATGCCCCACATCTTCGGTTCATGCAGGTTTTACGACAACGGTTTGTATTTTGCCCAGGACGGAAACATCCGCGCCTGCAGCAATAGCTCCATGGTTCTTGCCCACACTTGCGGTGATGAAGATCCGATTGGCAAGGCCTACAATTCTTCTTTGCTCTGCGCCAGGCGCAAGCTGTGCAAAGAATTGGTTGGCCAGCCCTGTAATGTTTGCGAGCGTTGGGAGGAATGCCGGGGTGGTTGCCGTGCAACCGTTGAAGGCACCGGCAATCCTTTTGCCGGGTACCCGCTCTGCCCTCTGCCGTATCTGTAATCAGTAGGGGGAACGTCCAACCGGCGTTCCCCCTGCAAATCTAGTAGTTAATATTTATGAACTATAAAATTTATAAAATCGCAAGAAAAAATCTTAGAGATCTTTTGCGTAGCTACCGGGAGTTTAATTATATATTTTTGGATGATTGGCGCGGACCTAGGTTTGTTTATGATGTTGATGAAATAAAAAATTACCCGGGCAAAAGATTTTTGCAAAGCCGGTTGTATCAACTTTTAAATAAAGAAAAACCGGGGATTTTTACCATAGGCTTGCTAAAGGCTAGCAAAGAAGACAAAAAAATATTCGGAAACGAATATTTCTTGAACTGTAAAACCTTTGATCAATTTTCGACTTGCTACGCTAAATTTTTGAGCTTTAAAGCCGTAACAAAAAAAGAAATTTTGGCAGAAATGAAACTTTTAAAAAATGTGAAAATTATTTATGCAAAAAAGGGAAATCGGTTAAAACTTGAAAAAGAGTTTCGTAAACTATCAATAAATAAAGCAATTGAGAACTCCACAGGGGAGAAAAGGCGGCTAATTGTGGTTTGTGCGAAGCTTTTAAAGGTATAAAAAAATATTTTTATTTTCGGAAAATTTATGGTATAATTAAGTTGAAAAATTATCATCTAGAAACAAAAATTAACCCGCCAAAATTTAGCCATGTATTATGTATACATTTTGCTAAGTAAAAAAGATAATAAGCTTTATACGGGTTGTACTCATGATTTAAAAGCACGAATTCAGCTTCATAATTCAGGTAAAGTAGTTTCAACCAGGAAAAGAGTGCCTTTTGAGTTAATATTTTATGAAGCCTTTTTAGATAAACATGATGCATTTATGAGAGAGCAATGGCTAAAGACAGGTTGGGGAAGAAATCATATCAGTAACGCCTTACAGCAAACCTTTGTGAAGCTGAAGGCAAAATTTTAGGCGGGTAAATGGGGCTTGTTGAACAACTAAAAGATTCGGTCAATAATTATATTGACTCCAATGCTTTGTCGGATTTGCAGTACCGGGTTAAGCTGGTGGGCAGAGAGCGCAAAGAGTTGGAAAATTGGTCGGACAAGGAACTACGTCTGGCCGGTTTGGCATTTAAAGCGGATTTGGAAAAGGGGAAAAGAATCGACACGATTGCAGTGTCGGCTTTTGCCGTGGCCAATGAAGCGGCCAGGCGCGTGTTGGGGCAATTGCCTTATGATGTACAAATTTTGGCCGGATTAATAATTCACTCCGGCAGAGTGGCCGAGATGAATGCGGGAGAGGGGAAAACTTTAACCGAAACCATGCCGGTTTATTTAAATGCCTTAACGGGTAAAGGCGTGCATTTAATTACCACTAACGATTATTTAGCCGAACGTGACGCCAAATGGATGGGTAAATTGTATGATTTTTTGGGGATGACCACGGGGTTTGTAACTTCCACTATGGAAAACGAACAGCGCCGAAAAGCTTATGCCAGTGACATTACCTATGTAACTAATCAGGAAATTGGATTTGATTTTTTACGTGATAATTTGGTGTACGCTAAAGCCGATAGGGTTTTGCGCGCCTTGCATCCTTTAAATTTTGGCATTGTGGATGAAATTGACAGCATACTAATAGATGAATCGCGCACGCCTTTAATTATTGCCGAACCGGTTAAAGAGGAGCGGAGTTTTTACGATGTATTTACCAAACTTGCCAACAGGTTGGTAGAGGAGGAAGACTACATGGTGGATTATCGTAACAAGCAATTAACCATGACGGACCAAGGTTTGGATACGGTGGAAAAATTGTTGGGTCAGCCGGTATTTTCCAAAGACAACCCGATGTACGTATTTTATTTGGATGTCTGTTTAAAAGCTAAAGTAATTTTTGAAAAAGATCGCGACTATATAATTACCGAAGACGGTGTGGAAATTGTAGACGAGTTTACAGGGCGGGTATTGCCCGGCCGGCGTTTTACTGACGGCGTGCATCAAGCTATTGAAGCCAAGGAAGGAGTGGATGTTAAAGAGTCTGACCGGACGCAAGCGGCCATTACTTTTCAGAATTTTTTCCCCAGTTATGAAAAACTGTCCGGCATGAGCGGAACAGTAATGCGCTCGCGCGACGAATTTAATAAAGTCTACAAGTTGGATGTGATAAAAATTCCCACAAACAGACCCCTAGCGCGTATTGAACACAACGATTTGTTTTTCAAAACACAAAAAGGTAAATTTTTAGGGATGATGAAAAAAGTGGAACAGATTCATCGTCGCGGTCAGCCCCTTTTAATTGCCGCGCGCAATGTGGAAACCGCGCATATGGTTTCCGGGCTGTTAAATGAGGCGAATTTTTCGCATCAGTTGTTAACCGCCAAAGACCACAAATCCGAAGCGGAAAAAATTTCCCGCGCGGGGCAAACCGGCATGATAACCATAGCCACCAACATGGCCGGCCGAGGTACGGATATTACGCTGGGCGCCGGAGTTAAAGAAGCCGGCGGATTGTTTGTGCTTGGAACCGAGCGTCACGAATCGCGCCGAATAGACGACCAGCTGGTCGGTCGCGCCGGTAGGCAAGGGGAGCCGGGGGAGTCACTGTTTTTAATTTCCATGGAAGACGAAATTATGCAGTTATTTGGCAGTGAAAAGATTATTAATGCCATGGAAGACTACGATATTCCGGAAGATGAATATATCTCGGGCCAAACTTTAAGCGAGGCCTTTAAAAAAGCGCAGGATTTTGTGGACAGTAAAAATTTGGATTCGCGGTTGTATTTGTATAAGTATGATAGCGTAACCAATTTTCAGCGAGAAGCGGTTTATGCATTGCGAAATTCGCTTTTAGAAAACGAACCTGTTTTTTTGGAGTTTTTAAAAAAGACGATTCGCGAAGTGTTGCGCGAAATTTTAAGCACTGCCGATGCCGAGTTAATTGCCAAACAAATGCGGGATATTTTTCAGCTTGTGACCGAACCCGGTGAAGTGGAAAATAATATCAAACTAAAAAATTCGCGCGGCGGGTTTATAAATGAATGGTTGAATCCTTTTTATCAAACTCCAAGCACCGGAGAAGATATTTCGGAAACGGAAATTAAATTGGGAGATTATTTGGAAGGTATTGTTTTAAAAATAAAAAAAGACCCGGAAGTCTATTTGGCCGCGCAAAGTTTAATTTTGCAGACTATAGACAACCAGTGGAGCAGTCAATTGGAATTAATGGATGTCTTAAAAGAAGAGGCTAATCTTTTTTCTTACGCCTCGGAAGACCCGCTTATGGATTATATTTCGGAAAGTCGGCATTTGTTTGAACAAATGCAAAGCGAGGTAAAGAGACAATTTTTAACCGCAATTTTTTTACGGCTGAAACAGCAAGGGGAATTGGATAAAGCCTAAAATAATATTTAAACGGCAGTTTTGACCAAATGCCATAATACTGGTAAAATTTTATCATGCTTACAAAAGAAGAGGTTTTGAAATTAGCAAAATTATCGCGCATTGCTTTAAGTGATGTAGAAACAGAAAAATTCCAAAAAGATTTGGATACGGTTTTAGGCTATGTGGATGAGCTAAAAAAGGTAAATACCGATGGACTGGAAGAGGTAAACCAAGTAACAGGTTTGGTGAACGTCCAGCGGGAAGATAAGGTATTTTTGGCCGGGAATCGCGAAGAAATTTTTAGTCAGGCACCGGAAATGAAAGATGATTATTTTAAAGTTAAGGCGATACTGTAGCATGCGAAAATAGGCATACGAAATAACTACAAAAAGGTTATTTCGTATTACATTTATGAATTTAGAATATAAAACTCTAACAGAATTAAGAAAGTTGCTTGACGATAAAACCGTTTCTTCTTTGGAAATGGCCCGGTATTTTTTGGAGCGCATAAAAAATTT
>JBBRWU010000031.1:0-11200 GCA_038249015.1 Candidatus Doudnaibacteriota bacterium
ATTCCAGGTATCGGCAAACTTTTTTCTTAAACTACTTGCTTCTACCCGCAACTTGCCCAGCTCCTCGGTGACTATCATGCATCTATTATATCAAAAATCCTAAGGTTATGGGAGGGCTTTGGAAAAAGGTGAATAGTTACCAACCCCTAAATTTAACTTATTTATGCATAAATCTGGTATAATACCTAAGTTAATCACTAATGAAAATTAATCTATGATTTGGGGTATAATTGCGCTAATCTCCGTATTCCAGAGTATTATTATTTTCGGTCACTGGATAATTTACAAAGGATTGATAAACCTCTTGCACTTAGAAGGCCCCGGCCAACTAACCGCGATAAAATGGACACTTTTTTTCCTTTCAATCTCTTTTTCACTTGCAACCATTCTTACCCAAAAATTTATCGGACCAATTATTGATTGGTTTTACACTATTGCTGCCATTTGGCTGGGTACTTTATTTTGGCTGACTATCGCTATTCTTGCCGGTCTGGCATTGACTGCTCTCTTCCCTGTCCTTAGTAATTCTAAACTTTTTGGCGTAATAATTTTTACTTTGGGTTTACTAATTAGCGCTTACGGGGTTTGGAATTCATTTAATACCCAAGTCACCACATATACCGTCGCGCTCCCCAACCTTCCTATTGAATGGCAAAATAAAAAAATTGTTCTTATTGCCGATACTCATTTTGGTAATATTCGGGGTAAAGGCTCGGCAGAAAAATTTGCCCAAATTATCACAGACCAAAAACCAGACGCAGTATTAATCCCCGGAGATTTTTATGACGGTCCGCCTACAGATTTTGAAACCCCGGCAAAAATTATTGGCGCAATTCCAGCACCCAAAGGCATTTATTTTTCTACGGGCAATCATGAAGAATTTAATCAAGACAATTCAATCTACTTAGATGCAATAAAAGCGGGGGGGATAAAAGTACTATACAACCAAGCTGTTGAAATTGACGGTTTGCAAATTTTAGGAGTAACTTTTAAAAATTCCAACACGGTTGACGGACTCAAACAATTACTGGCCGGCATTGTTTACGATAAAAATAAACCCAGTATTTTGCTAAAGCACGCTCCGCAAGGCATAGCCGGAGCAGCGGAATCCGGAATTTCTTTGGAAGTTTCCGGACACACCCACAAAGGACAAATGTGGCCGTTAGGATTCCTCACCAAATGGATGTTTAAAGGCTACGACTACGGGATGAAAAATTATGGGGATATGATCCAAATTACCACCAGTGGTGCAGGCTCCTGGGGCCCACCACAAAGAATCGGTAGTAAAGCGGAAATAGTTCTAATTCATCTAACCAAGAAATAATTTTCTCCACAACCCGCTTTTTAACCAAAGTTCAGGATATTTTGTTACTTTTTATAAAAATCAAGGTATTATTAAATAGATCTATTGCTTAATAATTTTTTGATTCAAAATTATGATATTTCAGACAAAACCGCAGTTTAAAATTTTGTCATAAAGATCCGCCTCTGGCGGGATGTTTAACCTTAGTTAAGCGGTCCACCTTAGGCGGATTAACAAGGTTTTGGCGAAAGAGTCCGCTTTAAGCGGAGGCAAAAAATTATTAAGCAACAGGTCTAGTACTTTGTTGATTAAAATGATCAATTTAACATTTCCATGGAAACCTTACAAGAACAGCTTATTTCTAGTTGCCAAAACGGCGAGCCGGAAAACTTTGGTGGGCTTTATAACGCTTATGTTCGGAAAATTTACGATTTTCTGTACTACCGCACTATGCATAAAGAAACCGCCGAAGATTTAACCAGCTTAACCTTTACCAAAGCTTTGGAAAGGATTAACTCATATTCGGCTTCAAAAGGTAGCTTTAGCGCTTGGTTATACCAAATTGCCCGCAATAGCCTAATTGACAACTACAAACAAACTCGGCCCACAGACCCGGCGGAAACCTTGGAAAATTTTGCCGGCAAAGACAATTTGGAAACTCAAATTGAGGCCAAATTAAATTTGGAAAAAGTTCAAAAATTTTTAAACACTTTAGATGAAGAAAAAAGGGAAGTAGTTACTCTGCGGGTTTGGGACGGATTGTCTTACAAAGAAATATCCGAAGTTTTAGGCAAATCGGAGGCCTCCTGTAAAATGATTTTCTCCCGAACCCTGGAAAAATTAAATAAAGAAGTGACTTTTGCCTTAATGTATTTGTTTATTTTAAAATCCTTAACTTAAAAATATATGGACCCGCAAATAAAAAATATTTTACAAGACTTGTATTCATACGACCCCGAATTTATGAAGCATGAGGACAGACTCAAAAGCATTTTGGAAGAATTAATAAAAAGCAAGCCGGATACCCAGTTTGACCCGTCTTTTGCGGAAAGTTTAAGGCAAAAATTGGCCATTCAGGCCGAGACGCAAACAGAAACACAAACAAATAAATTCAATTTAAATTTAGCATTTTTCAAAAAGCCCTACTTTATATGGGGTGGTAGTTTGATGGCAATAGCCCTTGTGCTGACAATTTTGTCATTTGGGCAAAAAGATGGCAAACCTTTTTTAAGTGTGCTTACGGGCAAAATTCAAAAACCCAATCCCAACTCCAACCCTGCTTTAACCGATAAAACTTCAGGGCAAGCAACTATTACGGGAATAAAAAGCTTTACTTCTTCGGAAGAATTTTTGGCCTACTTGCAAGAGACGCAAAATATTCAAAACAACAGGGGCTATGGCATTGGTGGCGGGCCGGCAACTTTAATGGAAAATTCCTCGGCACCTCTGGCCAAATCCGGATTTAATTCCACGGCTTCAGACAGCGGATTGGCGGCAAATCAAACCATAAGCAGAGTTTCAGACACCAATGTACAAGTAGCGGGCATTGATGAACCGGATATTGTAAAAACTAACGGCAAACAAATTTATTTTTCCGGACCACAAAATTACTACACCTATGGCCAGCCGGGGATAATGAATAAAATATCACCCGATGCGGAATTAATACCCTCACAGTATTACCAACCAAAAACCGTAATTGTTAACGCTCTTCCACCGGAACAGATTAAAACCCTGGGAAAAATAGACACCCAAGGTGAAATGTTGCTCTACAAAAATACGCTGATTATTTTTAGCTATGACCGGATACAAGCCTTCGACGTCAGCAAGCCCGAAGCCCCGGTCAAATCCTGGACAATGAGCTACAATGGCAACGGCCAACTGGTAACCGCCCGTCTTAAGGACGGAAAAATTTATTTAGTTACCAAAAATTATCCCGACCTCGGCACGCCCTGTCCGCTTAAACCCATGTCCTTAGACGGCGCAGCCATAGAAATCCCCTGCGCTTCCATTTATCACCCAATTCGTCCCATTCCGGATACATCCACTTTTAATGCCTTTGTTATGGACGCAACCAGTGGACAGGTCAGCAAAAAATTAAGTTTTATGGGTTCTTTTGGACAATCTCTCGCCTACATGTCGGAAGAGTCTCTTTATATTACCTACACCTTGAACAAAGATCAGTTGGATGTAATGGTTGATTTTTTAACCACTAATGGCAAAGATTTTTTACCCAACTCTATGACGGATAAACTCAAAAAGGTTCAGGGATATGATATTTCCGGCCAAGCCAAACTGGTTGAGCTACAAAATATTTTAGAAAAATATTTTAGTAGCTTAAGCGCCGACGACCAAAAAAAACTGGAAAACAATATGCAAAACAAACTTGAAGACTATTATAAAACCCGAATGCGGGAATTAGTAACAACGGGTATTGTTAAAATCGCGCTTGGTAATTTTGAAATTTCCGCTACCGGTGAAATTCCCGGAACTCCGCTGAACCAATTTAGCATGGACGAATACCAAGGCAACTTGCGCATTGCTTCCACCATCGGACAAGGCTTCTGGGTTTGGGGTTGGGGCGGAAACAGCGAAAGCGCCAACGACGTTTACGTATTAAATACTAATTTAAAAACTATCGGCAGTATAACGGACCTTGGTTTAACCGAAAGAATTTATGCCGCGCGTTTTATCGGCAACAGAGGTTATTTAGTAACCTTCCGTCAAATCGATCCGTTCTATGTTTTAGATTTATCCAATCCGGCAAGCCCCAAAAAATCCGGAGAGTTAAAAATTCCGGGCTACAGTTCTTACTTGCACCCTCTAGATACCAACATAATTTTAGGGGTCGGTCAGGAAAACGGCAAAGTAAAATTAAGTCTGTTTGATGTGTCAGATCCTTCTAACCCGAAAGAGCTGGACAAATACAGTATGGACGAATACTGGACGGAAGCGGCTAATAACCACCACGCATTTTTGCAGGACAGTAAGCACGGCGTGTTCTTTTTGCCGGGCGGCCAGTCGGGTTATATTTTCAACTACAAAAATGGTAAACTTAATTTAGAAAAAGCTGTAGCCAATATTCAGGCCAAACGGGCTCTCTATATTAACGATTACTTATATATAATCGGCGATAATCAAATTACCGTACTAAATGAAAGTAATTGGGAAAAAATTAAAACCTTAGACCTCCAGTAAAAGGCATTAAAATATACATTGCCCAGCCTTTACTTACATTTAACTGCTCGGGCTGTACAAATTCCTCATTGATTATGTAACGAAAAGAAAGCACTCAATTTAATTAAAAAGGCCCTTTCTAGAGAAGGGCCTTTTTAAAATTTGTGAATTTATGGCATGACTACACTTGAGCGCTGGTACAAAACGCACAACGTTTTGCAGAAAGCGGAATTTCACTTAAGCACTCCGGGCATTTTTTTGTGGTGGGGTCTATCGGAGCTTCCCGACGAGATTTAGCGATGAGGGTATTAATTGGGGTAACCACAAAAAAATACACCGTTGCGGAAACAATCAAAAATGAAATTAAAGCGTTAAAAAAATTTCCATACATAAACCGGCTATGATTTACGGTAAATTGTAATCCCGAAAAATCCGGCTGTTTAAAAATTGCGCTAATAAACGGGGTAAGCAAGTCTTTCACCAATGAATTAACAATGGAAGTAAAAGCCGCGCCAATCACCAGACCAACAGCTAAGTCCACCACATTGCCCCGCAAAATAAACTGTTTAAATCCTTTTAGCATACAATTGATTTTAATGATTAGAGTTGTTGCTTAATAACTTTGGCCACTACATATTGTGGCATCGATGATTATCAAGCTACTACTAATTGTGGTTTTTCCATCAGCTTTTTATTAAACAACAGGTCTATTATTTACACCAACAGCTTCGCTAATATTAGTATACCCGTCTTTTTTAAGTAACTCAACCAAACCTTGGTTTATTTCGCTAATTAATTGGGGCCCCATAAAAATCATGCCGGTAATTAATTGCACCAAGCTGGCGCCTAATTTAATTTTTTTGTAGGCGTCTTCCGCACTAAATATCCCGCCACAACCGATAATTATTTTTTTGCCGTTATAAAACTTGTATACCCGAGTCAGCATTTGGTTAGACAACTCTTCCACCGCCTTGCCGGAAAAACCGCCCTTACCTTCATGCTTAAACTTATTTACTTTAGTTAAATTGGTGCAAATAAATCCGTCCACCGGGTATTTATTGCCTAATTGCAAAATTCCCTGCAATTGATCCTCCTGTAAATCCGGAGACAGTTTAATAAAGACCGGCTTAATCTTAGGGATAGAAAATAGCTTAGCAAGGAGTAAGTCCAAATTTTTTGGCTCCGCAAAAATCGGTGCCGTTTCACAGGTATTCGGACAGCTAATATTTATGGTAAAGTAGTCACCAACATCCTGAAACAATTGAAAACTTTTAAAGTAATCTTCAATGCCGGTTTCTACGTGTGAAGTTTTTTCGGAGTTAGTTTTGGCAATGCTAATTCCCAAAGCAAAATTAAATTTTTTGCCCGCTAAGCGTTTATGAATATTTTCGGCACCGGAATTTTTCAAACCGTAATTTATTCGCAGTGATTGCTCTTTGGGCAGGCGCCACATCCAGGGTCGCTCATTTCCGTCAAAAGCTTGGTCGGTAATTGATCCGACTTCCTCAAAACCAAAACCAACGGCCGGCAAGATTTTCGGCAAACAAGCTTCCTTGTCAAAACCCGCGGCTAACCCAATTGGATTTTTAAATTTTATCCCGACCACGGTTTGTTCTAATCTTGAGTTTTGATAATCAAACATCAGCGCTGTTAAGCCGCGCGTTAACGGATTACTGCCCAAAATCCGCCCGGTAGCTATCATTTGGTCATGTACTTTTTCCGGATCGAACAAAAAGAAAATCTGCTTGAGCAGATGCTTATAAATAAAACCTATAAATTGATTTCTTAATTTAATCATATAATGTATTTATTGTAGCATATTTTCCCAATATATAGTAAAATTAAGCAGTATTTAACTAATTGTTGATTATTTATGAAAAATCAGTTTGTTACAATTGGACTTGTCCAAAGTACGGTTTCGGCCGATATTACTGCCAATGTCAAAAAAACTGAAAAGATGATTCGCCAAGCAGCTAAAAAAGGCGCAAAAATTGTCTGTTTGCAGGAGCTCTTTCAGACTCCGTATTTCCCTCAATGGGAAAAAATGAACAAAAACGACTTTGCCGAAACCATCCCCGGCTCTACTTCCGGGGCTATGCAACAGCTCGCTAAGGAATTAAGAATAGTCTTAATTGTGCCAATGTATGAAAAACTTGGTAACAAATTTTATAACTCCGCTGTGGTCTTTAGCGATAGCGGAAAAGAAATTGGTAAGTACCACAAAGTCCATATTCCCCAGGATCCGGGTTTTTACGAAAAAGAATATTTTGAACACGGACAAACCGGTTACAAAATTTTTGAAGTCAACGGCGTAAAGTTTGCCGTGCTTATTTGCTATGACCAGTGGTTCCCCGAAGCGGCGCGCGAGGTCAGGCTTGCCGGCGCGGAAATAATTTTCTACCCTACCGCCGTCGGCGACATTATTGGCTATAAGGCCGAGGGTGACTGGCATGACGCTTGGGAAACTTCGATGAGAGGGCACGCCATTGCAAACAGCCTTTATGTTTGCGCCGTTAACCGCACGGGGCGTGAAGGAAAAATGCAATTTTTTGGGCAGTCGTTTGTGGCTGACCCGTTTGGCAAAATTCTTAAACGTGCCAGTAAAAATAACGGGGGAATTTTAATAGCCAAATTGGATTTAACTAAAAATAAATATTATGCCGAAGGCTGGGGGTTTTTACGCAACCGCCGTCCGGATACTTACAAAAATTTGGTTAGCAATAAATTAATCAAAAAATCCAAAAAACTACAAAATGTCGCCCACTATAAAGATGAAATTAAAGCTCTCAAAAAACTTTAATACAAACACTATCATACTACTGTGTATGATAGTGTTTGTATTAAAAATTACTTAAACCGGACTTCATTGACTATTTAAATTATAACCTTTCAGATATCTATGACTAACACTCCTTTAACATCCGGATTTTCAATGCCTGCCGAATGGGAAAAGCATTCCGCGGTGTGGCTGGCTTGGCCACACGACATAATTACCTTTCCCGAAGGCAGGCTAAAAAAGGTGGAAAAAATATACGTTGAAATAATCAAGCAAATCCACACCTCGGAAGACGTAGAGCTTTTGGTATTGGATGAGAAGATGCAGCAACGTGTTGCAAAAATGTTAGAATCCTCCGAAATCAATTTGGCTAAAATTACTCTACATATTACCGACTATGCCGATGTCTGGATTCGAGACTACGGTCCGACTTTTGTTAAAAACCCAGTAACCAAAGAACTCGCTTGGATTAAATGGCAATACAATGCGTATGGTAATAAATTCCCAGACCTGTTAAAAGACAACGAAGTCTTTTTGACTTTACGCAAAACCATAGACAAAAGAATGTTTGAAGCCGGTTTCATTGCCGAGGGCGGGGCTATTGAAGTTAACGGACAGGGCATGGTTTTGGCCACAGAACAATGTTTACTCAATAAAAATCGCAACCCGAAAATTCTCAAAGAAGAAATGGAAAAGAATTTGAAAGAATATCTGGGAGCCAAAAAAATTATCTGGTTACAAAAAGGTCTTTTAAATGACCATACCGACGGCCACATTGACGAATTGGCGCGTTTTGTAGCGCCGGGTAAAATTCTTTGCGCTTATGAAGAAAATGAAGCGGAAGAAAATTTTAAAATCCTGAACGATAATTACCAAACATTACTCAAAGCCACCGACAACCACAACAGCCCGTTTGAAGTAATTAAGCTACCTATCCCCCACATTGTTTATGACTCAGGCAAGCCTTTTGAGGCCAACGAAAAAGCTCCGGCTTCTTATACCAATTTTTATATTGGCAACGAAGTTGTGCTGGCTTCGGTATTTAACGACGTCAACGACCAGCGGGCTTTGGAAATAATCCAAACCTCCTTTCCGGAACACAAAGTCATCCCCATAGATTGCAGTGATGTAATTTACGGCGGGGGTGGAGTCCATTGCATGACTCAACAGCAACCAACTATTTAAATTTTTCGCAGTTAGTGTTAAAATAATTTTGTCCTCCTTCGCCTAAGGCTTAAGGAAGGACAAGTAATTAATCCTTTTCGCTTGAACTTTAAACAAAGTCTCCCGTTTTAAATGGGATCTGAAGGTAGCTATTCGCGAAAGGCAAAAGGATAAAAATGGAAAAAAAGAAATTGAATAAGCTATCTAAAGGCTTACGAAATCTCATTGAGCTTGATACTCGCAAGACCATTGGAACTTTAAGCGAAGCCACCCAAACAGCTAAAAGCCCGGTCAGTAAATACGCCGAAGCCACATTAAAACACATTAACGGCGGGGCAACTATGCAAGCGGCTTTGTGGCTGAAAAATCATATTGAGCACGGCGGTAAATTGGTGGTAACCCTAGCAGGAGCTTTAAGCTCCTTTGAAGTTGGGGTAATGTTAGCCGAACTTATTCGCCAAAACAAGGTGCATTTGGTTTCCGCCACCGGCGCCAACCATGAGGAAAGCTTTTACCGCTATGTAGCGCATTCCCACTATGCCAACATCCCCCGCTACACCGAACTTACCCCTATGCAGGAAGCGGAACTGCGGGATGCTGGCCTTAGAAGAATTACCGACACTTTTTTGCCGGAAGATGAAAGCGTGCGCATAATGGAACCGCACCTTTTGAAAATGTGGCGCGATGCGGAAAAAAAAGGCGAGAAACATTTTCCACACGAATATTTTAGAAAATTATTTGTCGAAAAACTAATCAGGCCCGACAAACAGGCTAACCCCGCCGACTGCTGGGCTTATGCCGCTTTTGAAAAAAACATCCCCATAGTTATTCCGGGTTTTGAAGATTCCACTATGGGCAATATTTTTGCCAGCTATACTTACAACGGCCCGCACAAGAAAAAAGGCGACACGTTTGTTAACCCCAATGTAATGAAAACCGGACTTGATTATTTCCATTTAATGTACGACTGGTATATGAAGGAATCTAAAACCGCACCAATTGCCTTTTTACAATTGGGCGGGGGTATTTCCGCGGACTTCCCAATTTGCGTAGTGCCTTCCTTAAAACACGACCTGCGCTTGCCAAAAGTGCGAGACTGGGCAGGTTTTATTGAAATAGGATCTTCGCCAATGTCTTACGGCTCCTACAGTGGCGCCGGTGGCAAAGAAAAAATTACATGGGACAAACTCTCTACGAGTAGCTATTATCAAATTATTCAAAGTGATGTTACCTTAGCTTTCCCTTGGATTGCCGCGGTACTTTTAGGATTATAATTAAATAAACATATGAACATCAAATTCAGAAGCCCAATTACAGTCATCTTGTTAAGCATTATTACTTTTGGAATTTATTCCATAGTCTGGACCGTAAAAACCAAAAACGAAATTAACAGTCTGGGCGGAAAAATCCCCACTGCCTGGCTAATAATTATTCCGTTTGTAAATATCTACTTTTTATACCGCTACTCCGAAGATTTTTCCACTTACGTCAAAAAAGATAACCAGCCAATTTTGTGGTTCTTACTGTTTATGGTCATTGCGCCTGTTGGCATGATTCTTGCCCAAATTGAACTGAATAAATTGGCAACCTTCCCGCAAATACAACCCGTGGCATAATAATTTTTAAGTAAGCTTCAAAACCGCCCCGCTCTTTTCCGCCAACTACGGACAAAGGACGGGACAGTTTTTAAAATATCATTTTAGTCAACTACCCCACATATGTGGGGCAGTTGACTAAAATAAAATGTTTGATGATTTAACCAATCCAGGGCGAAGGTGGTTTTATTATGGAATAGATTATATAATACTCATTATCTACAAAAGTAGAAATTTTATATACGGATTTGAGGTAGCAGATTGGACTGCTACCCAGATATCTACAAAAGTAGAAATTTTATATACGGATTTGAGCAGGATATGGTCGATTGGAGGCACCGATCTACAAAAGTAGAAATTTTATATACGGATTTGAGATTCTGCGGTCCATTTTAAGGCCAAGATCTACAAAAGTAGAAATTTTATATACGGATTTGAGGACATATGACAGGGTATAATTTGTATGTATCTACAAAAGTAGAAATTTTATATACGGATTTGAGTCCTTAAAAATATTATAACTTACAGAGATCTACAAAAGTAGAAATTTTATATACGGATTTGAGAATTGGGGAACAATAGAGTTCTGTAAATCTACAAAAGTAGAAATTTTATATACGGATTTGAGGCATATATTCCTTTTTGGTTCCGGCGATCTACAAAAGTAGAAATTTTATATACGGATTTGAGGTATTACAACTAGCAACATTAATTAAATCTACAAAAGTAGAAATTTTATATACGGATTTGAGTCCGATGACCAAAAGAGCATTTTAAAATCTACAAAAGTAGAAATTTTATATACGGATTTGAGGCAGTGTAGCCAACTTTTAACGTGGATCTACAAAAGTAGAAATTTTATATACGGATTTGAGTTCCTTTTTTCTCCGTCAGGAATTCCATCTACAAAAGTAGAAATTTTATATACGGATTTGAGACGCAACTGATTCAATATACACTTTTATCTACAAAAGTAGAAATTTTATATACGGATTTGAGCCAAGATGTCGGGCAACAATAATGAAATCTACAAAAGTAGAAATTTTATATACGGATTTGAGGAAGAAGCAAGGTTAGCCTCGGCAAAATCTACAAAAGTAGAAATTTTATATACGGATTTGAGTCCGATGACCAAAAGAGCATTTTAAAATCTACAAAAGTAGAAATTTTATATACGGATTTGAG
>JBBRWU010000032.1:0-11168 GCA_038249015.1 Candidatus Doudnaibacteriota bacterium
ACAGCCCTCTCTCTGAATATAGTTTACAACTACTCGCCAAACGGCAACGTCCGAGGTTTTGACCGGTGGATGGAAAAAATCTGGATGCTTATGCCGGCTGCCCAGGCCGTTAGAAACCGCAAAATAAAGGTTATTGGGCAGATGGAAACAGAAGTACGCAAAGTCTGGAACAGCCACCCCGGCAAACCGGTCAATGTAGTATTTTTCGCCGGCGGATTTGTGGAGACCGGCATTGCCGTGGCAAAAAGTGTCCGGGAAAGTGGCATTGTCATGAGGTGCATGGTGCTGGATATCAGCAAATCGGCGCTGACCCAGGCTCGTCTGCGAGCCGAAGACGCCGGAGTACCTGAAATGTTCACTTTTGTCAGGATTAACCTCCTGAACACTAAGAAAGTGAAAGCGCGCTTGTCCGAAATGGACGTCCGGATTATCGAGATGATCGGCATCCTGGACTACCTAACCAAAGACCAAGCAATACAACTGTTCCGTCTGGCACAATCCTGTCTGGCGCCGAACGGCCTTCTGCTAACCGGCAACGTCCTCCCAACTTTCTGGGAAGCGCCATTCTTGTACACTGTAATCAACTGGCCGATGATGAAACATCGGACAGTTCGCCAGTTCGCCGAAATACTGCACGAAGCGGGTTTTATTCCGCACCTGAGTGCGGCTCAGTGGTTCGTCGAACCTCACAAAGTCTTCGTGATCTTTGAGGTTCGTTGCCACCCAACTCCAACACCCGACCCCCAAGACCAAGGAATGGAGGTCTTGAAATTCCAGCCGTTGGTAGAATGATGTGATATAATACAATCACAACTACCAGCGGCTTTTTCTTATGAACTATTTCGCATTTTCAGCCCTTGTTAATTTGGCTGCTAGCTCAATACTGTTTATTATTATGGTTTCCAAGACAAATCGTTCGCGGTACGATACTTGGTTTGCCGGATTTTGTTTTAGCACGGCAGTTTGGAGCACGGGTTATTTTTTTTGGCAAATTGCCACAACACCGGAAGCGGCGTTGTTTTGGACGCGTTTTTTGATGGCAGGAGCGATTATTGTAGGATTAACATACCTGCAATTCGTTCTGTCTTTCCTGGAAGTCTCCGCCTTCCATAAAACCTTGTCAAAATTCGCCAATATTATTTTCGGAATTTTCTTCTTAATGAATTTCGGCTCCGGCATAGTTTCTAAAGTTGAGCCACGCTTCTGGTTTAATTTTTGGCCTGTTCCGGGCAATATTTTTCACCTCTATTTAATAGTTTGGGGTCTTTCCGTTTTTTACTCAACCTATTTACTGTATAAATCATACATTGTTTCGCAAGGATTATTGCGAAGGCAAATAAGTTTGCTTTTTTTCGGCATGGCCATAGCATTTGTGGCGGGGTCAACAAATTATTTTCTTTGGTACAACATTCCAATTCCTCCGGTGGCTAATATTTTGGTAACTGTTTATCCCTTACTGGTTTTTTATGCCATAGCAAAATATGGATTCTTT
Source organism: Candidatus Doudnaibacteriota bacterium (assembly GCA_038249015.1). Classification (GTDB taxonomy): domain Bacteria; phylum Patescibacteriota; class Doudnabacteria; order UBA920; family UBA920; genus PALSA-1336. The sequence continues at coordinate 1,493 of JBBRWU010000032.1, forward strand.
AACACAAAAATCATTACTGCTGAAATTTTTGCATTAACTTTAATCGGTACAAGCATCTGGACATTTTTTATTAGAAAAACAAGTAGCCCGGCTATTACAGCAAGCTTGATATTTTTAATTGTTTCCGCAGGTATTCTGCTTATCCGTAGCGTTATGAATGAAGCCATGCAAAGGGAACAACTGGAGGCTTTAACCAGGCAACTTGCAGACGCCAATGAAAAACTAAAAAGCTTGGACAGGGCGCGGGCGGAGTTTATTACTATTGCCAGCCACCAGTTAAGGACACCGCCGGCCACAATAAAATGGTATTTAAGTTCGGTACTGGACGGCGATTACGGTACACTTAAGCCGGAGCAAAAAGAAATTTTGGAAAAAACTAACCGCACCAATAATTCCCTAATTTCTTTGGTGGACGATATGCTAAACGTCTCCCGCATTGAGCGCGGAAAAATGGAATTTTTGTTTGAACAAGTTAGCATGTTAGATTTGGCAAATATTACTTTTGAACAATTAGAACCCATTGCCAAAGACAAAAAACTTAAACTAACCTTTAAAAGTTCGCCAAAAACCAAATTTCCCAAACTCATGGCCGACAAAGAAAAAATCCGCCAGGTAATGAACAACCTTATCGACAACGCCTTAAAATATACTAAACAGGGCTCGGTAGATGTTGCCTTAACCGCGGTTGGCGATGAAATAAAATTTAGTGTCACCGATTCCGGCAAAGGTATATTGCCGGAAGAGCAAACCAGCATTTTTGAAAAATATACCCGCGGTAAGGAGTCTGTTAAACAAAGTGCGGGGTTGGGCTTAGGGCTTTATGTTGCCAAAATAATCGTTGCCCAGCATAAAGGGAAAATCTGGGCCGAAAGCCCGGGGACAGGCAAAGGTTCAAGCTTTATATTCACCCTGCCAATTAAAAATGACTTAAAAGAAACCACGCTGGTAGACCTAGCTAAAAATCAAGGTTAAACAAAAATCCTCCCATTAGGGAGGATTTTTTGGGTCATATGGAATTTAACCACTCCGAACAAAGTGAGGAGTCCCTTACATAAGCGATTCTTCGCTTCGCTCTGAATGGTTCTTATTCAAGACATAAGGGTTGTGGAAGTTTACGCTCAGGACGGCGCTTAATGCTAAAACTTAAATCCGCTAACTTACAACCATGACACTATTCCATATGGTCCGATTTTTTCTTCTGTAGGTTTCGATAGTGCCTCTATACTGTAGCTTCCGTAGTTTTATTTCATACTCCCAAGCATCTCTTCTTCAAAATGGAGTAAAAACGGCGCCGGATCCGGAGTGCTACCAAAAAGGATATGGTCAACACTACTACGTTGCCCCCTATCTTTCTGACTTTCCACTCCTTTTTTTTGAAACCAATTTTCCCAAGCTTGGCTGAATTTTTTGTAACTGTCGGTTCCCTCTTCGCCAAACTTTTCATAGATAATTTTATACTTGGTTTGGTCACAAATATTAATAAAATCGCTTTTTTCTTCCAAGGTTAAAAAGCCATTTTTTTGCAATGCATTTTTTATTTCCTGAGTTCGCGGAGTAACGTATATTGCCTGACAGATTTCTTTGCCAAGCTTTGCCCATAAATTATCGAACTCGGTAAAATCAAAGGTGCCCATTTCCATATTTGTTTAAATAAATATTATTATTCTGCCTGAACTGAGATTTTTAACTTTAACTTCTCGGCCAGCTTTTCATAACGTTTCTGATCCTCATTTTTCAAAAACCTTAAAAGTCTTCTGCGATTACCGACCATTTTCAACAATCCGCGACGGGAATGGTTGTCTTTACGGTGGACTTTTAAGTGTTCGGAAACCTGTTCAATTTCCTTGGTTAAAATCGCCACCTGGACTTCCGGGCTACCGGTATCGTCTTTATGAACCTGGTACTTTCTTATAATCGCGTTTTTTTCTTTGGCACTCAGCATAGGAGTTTGTCCTTCTGCACGAGAATGGTAGTCAACAAATATTTATTAATTATGGCTGACTTTCCTCACCTTTCCGTGGATTAAAATTAATTATTTTTATTATACCTTAAAGCTACCGTTTTGTAAATACTCCATAAAATCCCCGACTAAATTATATTTGGTTAAATTTTCAAAAGGTTTTACCCCCGGAAAACGATTAACTTCCAAAACATAAAACTTACCCCGGCTTTCTAAAATATCCACCTTGGATAATTCCCTACCCAGAATTTTAGCGGATTTTTCTGCCAATTTAACTACTTCAGAGCAATCTTTTACGCTTATAGATACCCCGGTGCGGAACTTAATACCAAACCCCGAATCTGCCACGTTAAACCTCAAAACCACCGGAACCGAATTAAAACCCACAACCATAACCTTATATTCGTAATCTGCCGGAATAAATTCCTGAACCAACCATTCTTTCTTGGGGTACTTGATGGTCAGTTTTGCTAACTGATCCGAATTTTTTACATAAAAAACATTTTCCGCCTTCATCCCAAATTGCCATTTTAAGATAAGCGGATAGCTTTCAACGCTTATGGAACTTAACGTCAACTCATGAGTTTTAGGGATAGGCAAATTTGCTCGCAAGAGTCGCTGATAATCCGCCCACTTTCCTTCCCCCAACTTTCCTTCCGCAATCACTGCGTCAACCACCTTTTTACCTCTTTTTTTAAACTCTTTGGCAAGCCTAATTATTTGAGGCAAAAATTCAGCGCCCGAATTCAAATAGGGATTACGGATATATAGGACATCAAAACTTTCAAAATTTGGTTTAAAATCAATTTTTTTTAAATCAGCCACGGAAAAAATTTCTAAAACAAACCCCTGCTTACAGGCCTCTTGCTTCAGCCTTTCTGCAATATAAGCCTTTTTTGAAGAAATTACTAAAATATTCATTTCCATAATCTTACAACAAAGGCTTCATTAAAGCTATTTTCTCTTCTTAAACCCCTTGTGGATTACTATAATAAGCTCAAAAAAAATATGCTATACTATAGATGTCGCATAATGCATTTAATTTCTTTCAAAAATAATCAAGTCGCGATATGTTCTGGGGACATTGTGGATAACCAACTATGTCGCATAACACATTATTATTTAGACCACAACAAAAATGTCTGACATAAAAATCAAATTAGATTCCCCTCTTTACCGTTATATATCGGAGTTTTTGGAATACTGTGAAATTGGTAAAAACCAAAGCCGAAATACCATTTCGGCTTATTACAGGTACCTGCATAAATTTTTAAACTTTGTTTTGCCTTTGGGAATTAAAGACCCAAAAGACATAGATTTAGAAACAATTAAAAAGTACCGCCTCTACCTTAATCGGCTACAGGACAAAAAGGGTAATACTTTAAAATTAATTACCCAAAACTACCACCTTATTGCTTTGCGCGCTTTTTTAAAGTATCTGGCAAAGCAGGATGTAAAAACACTCTCTGCTGAAAAAATTGAGCTACCAAAAAGCCCCCAAAGGCAGGTGGAATTTTTGGAGAAAGATGAACTGGAAAGATTATTTGTGGCCATAGCGGACGAAAAAATTGAACTGCAACGCTTGCGCGATTCTGCCATTTTACAAACCTTGTTTTCTACCGGCTTGCGTGTTTCCGAACTGGCGTCTTTAAGAATTGAAAGTATTAATTTAGACCGCCGGGAATTTACGGTTCGGGGCAAAGGCAGTAAACTGCGCCTGGTGTTTTTGTCGGACGAAGCCGCGGAAACCATAAAAAAATACCTGGCCAAAAGAAAAGACAACAGCAAGGCACTATTTGTCGGCCACTCGGAAATCGGTCATGGTTCCCCTGCCAAAGAAAACGGAGCAAATAAGGCCGGCAAATTAGCGAGCGAACAAAAAAAAATTGAAAAAGAAATTACCAGCCAGGGGTATTCCGCCAAAGGCGGAACCACCTCCGGCGGAAAAAAAAATCAGGATGACCGAAAAATTAGCGGGTTAACTGTTAGACAAATTCAAAGGATAATCAAAAAATATTGTCGCATTGCCGGCATAATTAAAAAAGTTACTCCCCATACTCTGCGCCACAGCTTTGCCACAGACTTGCTCCAAAACGGGGCGGATATTCGCTCGGTGCAAACCCTGCTGGGACACGCCAGTATTACCACCACGCAAATTTATACCCACGTAACCAATCAGGGCCTACGCGATATTCACAAAAAATTCCATAACAAAAAATAATATTACTAGGACTTACGCTCTTGCCACTTTAACCCCGGCAGAGCCGGAGTCTGCAAGTGGCTTTGGCCAATTTCTTCGTTAAAATGCTGTGGTTTTTATCAACGTAGTCTAACTACGTCTCCCTGCCTTGCCGGCAGACAGGCAAAAATCCTCGCATTTTGCCTCGAAATTGTCTCAAAAGCGTAAGTCCTAATTACTAAACAATTAAAAAATCCTACATTTTCCAATGTAGGATTTTTTATTCCGTTCTAGAATCCATAATTTACTTAATATTTAATATTTAAACTAAACATACCACCTATACTCACTCATGGCGCGCATAGCGTCTTCCATATTAACCTGGTACTCAGCTTGATCTTCTTTACTATACTTCGTCAGTGGCATTTCACAATGCGGACAAACCCCTTCATTTTGTCGTGAAAAACCACAAACATCACACATATACATATAAAAATTTTGCACATTAATCACCTCCCTCAAAATGATAATTTAATTTTACTTTACGTAAACTTTTAAATACCTTTTGTCCTTCTCCCCCTATACTCATTTTTACTCTTTTTATATGCCCCGTCAATATACTTTATTCAAGTTTTGTTTTATTTTAGGTTAAAAATAAATTTTTACTATCAATTATAAGCAAAAATAAACATACATTTACATAATGAATGTTACTTATTAACTTGTAAAGCACCTATTATCCACCGACAAGTCGCAACTTGAAATATATAGTCATTTATGATATAGTTTAGCAAGTTAAATTTTTGGTCGCGTAGCTCAGTTGGATAGAGCGTCAGCTTGCGGAGCTGAAGGTCGCAGGTTCGACCCCTGCCGCGATCACCACGGTTCCGTAGCTCAATGGATAGAGCAGTGCTCTTCTAAGGCATTGATGTTGGTTCGATTCCAACCGGGACCACCAGAAAGTTATATAACTATCATAAGTAAGTTATTCAGAAATTGATGTTGGTTCTCCGCCAGAGGCGGACAGGGATTCCAAATATCAAAAAAATAAAAAAAACGCTCTCCGATGTCGGAGAGCGTTTTTAAAATGTCTAATTAACTTGTTGCGAAATACTTCTTATTTAATTTTACCGCCCAGTACCCCACCCCCATTATGGCCAAGCCGGACAAAACCAAAGCCAATGGCCAGCCAAGGCCGGAACTGAAATATTCGCCGGTAAGTTTTAAAATATAACCGATTAAAAATAAAGAACCAAAAACCAGAAACGATTTGCTCTTAACATAAACGCTTAAGAAAATTATACCGAAAACCAAGACCGGGTAAATTAATTCCCAAAAAGCATTTTGGTTTGGTGACCATCCGCCCAAGGCCATAGCTGAACCTAAAAATGCAATACAGCCAAAACCATACATAACTCCGCTTAAAGCCTTAAAGGATGTGTCTTTAAAATAAAAGCCGATCAGTCCCCAGGTAAGCCCTTCCACTAAAAAGCGATATTCCCAAGTTTTTATTGCATTACCAGCCAATAAATTCTGTCCCACTATTAAATTCACAATAAAATGGAATAGGGCGGTGGCAAAAATAATGCCGAAAAACAGGAGAATAGTTTGGCGAAAAAACCATAAAGACCCAAAAAATATGGTTGTTAAAATTAAATAAATTAATACCAACAAACTGTCTGTCGAAGTTTCCAGCCCGGATTCCTTAAATAATACGGTTAATGCCAATGGCGCCAAGCATCCGGCAATTAGGAAAAAGGCTTGAGAAATCTTTTTTAAATTCTCATAACGATAAAGTAAGGCACCAACAATAAAGGCCGCAATAAAACTGCCTGTGGTAATTAATATACGTAAAAAAGAAGAAAAATTATCCCAGTTTTGGTACGATAAAACACAAATACCCAAAAATACTATTCCGCCTCCAATATAGTACATTACTTCCGCAAGATTAAGATGTCGGCTTAAAGCTTCGGGTTGAGCTAAGCCTTCTGTAGAAAAAATTGCCAACACCTCTTCCCTTGTAACCCCACCGGCAAGGGAAAGAGACTTTAGCTCTGATAACACTTGTTGTTTTTTTTCTTCATTAAAAGTATCCATATTTGTTTCTTTAATTAATTTACCCAACCCAAAAATTGCATGTTGTAGTAATCTCCACTATCCAATTTTAAATTAAGTTTCTTACTTCGATTATGTCCTTTTATAAACCAGCTGTTGTAATCTTGTCCGCCGGAACCAAATAAAAAATCTCCGCTACCACTTCCCCGTTCAACCTTATAGCCGTCTTTGGAAAACTGGCCGGTGTCCAAACGATACTGTGAGGCCTGCTCAAAGGTTAATTCACTGGCGGTATTGTCCCCGACATTATAAAGAAAAATTTTAGCCTCTGTGTTTACAGGTTTATAATACGGTATAGTGGAAGTTGCGGGAGCAGGGTTTTGCTTTATATACCCGCCGGAGACGGTGTATTTTGATTGGCCGTAATCGTATACATTACTGCCCGTAATATAGACGAAATTCACAGCAGGCTTTTTACCCCAACCGGGTAAATAAATCGCCACTGCTAAAACAATTATCATTACTACCGGAATACAAAGCGCTATAATTAAAGGGATATTTTTTCTATTCACCCCGTTAGAAATATTCATAAATTTGGACTTAGGATAAAATCAAACTATTGCACTCCATTAATCCCGCTAAAAATAAGCACTTTCTAACGGGGTAAATAAAGATATTTCCTATATTATAGCACTTTTAACCTAAATCATATATCATACCTTATATAGAGTGAATAATTGATACAATTCATTCTTAAATCTAATATCCTAAATCTTAAATCTAAATATGGAAGAACGCGTACAAAAATTTATTAGCCAATCGGGTACTGCCAGCCGACGCAAAGCCGAAGAGTTTATTAAATCCGGGCAGGTTTTTATTAATGGTCGCAAAGCCAAATTGGGCGACAAAGTTGACCCACAAGTTGATGAAGTGAAAGTTTACGGTAAAATCATCAAACCCAATGAAAAATTAATTTACATAATGCTTAACAAGCCAAAGGGCTTTGTTGTAAGTAAAAGCGACCCTCAGCATCGCAAAACCGTTTTTGAACTGTTACCGGAAGAAATTAGAACCAAAGTCTGGAACGTAGGCCGACTCGATGCCGACACCGAAGGCTTATTAATACTAACCAATGACGGCGACTTAACTCAAGAACTTTCTCACCCCAAATACGAACACGAAAAAGAATATGAGGTTTCCACTCAGGAAGCCCCAACCGAAAGCCAGCTGGAACATTTGCGTACCGGTGTGGAAATATCCACCGGCACCACTTACCCGGCAATAGTTAAACAGCGCGACGGAAAGGTAAGAATAATTATTCACGAAGGCAAAAAGCGCCAGGTTCGCCGAATGTTCACTACAGTGGGCTTAACTGTAACCAACCTCAAACGCATTCGGATAAATAAACTTACCCTCTCCAAAGAATTTCCTTCGGGACAGTTTAAACTTATTAGCAAAGACGAGCTAATTTAAAACGTGATTATAAATTCGGGAAAAATTAAAATTTATTTTATACTCATTATAGCGATAATTTTTACGGTTATCGCTTTGTTTTTTATTGATAAAAGATACAAAACTGTTATTGTCACGATTCCTAAATTTGTTCACGAGGCAAAAAACCCCACCCCCACTTCCGCCCCTTCTATAAGTTATAAGCTACAGGCTACAAGCTTGCTCCTCCCCGTCCCCTTCACCCCCCAAGCGCCTACAGCCAATTGGGATGAGCTCCACAACGAAGCCTGCGAAGAAGCCGGTGCGATAATGGCAAACGCCTACTATTCAAGCTCTACCGAGGCAACGCTCAAACCTGCGTATGTGGAAAATGAAATCACCAAACTTACCCTCTGGCAAGATAAAACTTTTGGCTATCATTTGGACACAACCATAGCTGAAACTTCCCAAATGATCCGCGAGGTCTATGGCCTGCAAACCAAACTGGTTGAGAATTTTACCGCTGATGACATAAAAAAAGCCCTAATTGAAGGTAAGTTAGTGCTCATTTCAGAAAACGGAAGACTTCTTGGCAACCCTTATTACAAAAGTCCAGGACCAATTCACCACATGCTTTTAATAAAAGGGTTTGATGATATGGGAAATTTTATTACAAACGACAGCGGCACCAAACGCGGCCTAAACTATCATTACACGTTTGATGTGTTATTTTCCGCCGCCGCGGATTGGTCACACGAAACCAACACAGTTGACCAAACCAAAAAAATTGCAATTATCGTCTGGAAATAATTTCCACTTTGTGGTAAAATACTCACATATGTGAGTATTTTACCACAAATTCAATTAACATATTTTATATGGATAAATATTTTAAAAGCAAACTATGCCACAGTAAGAGTCTATCGGGGTTGGTTTTACAGGCAACGGCAAATCAAAAACCCTTAATGGAATTAACCGAGAGTCAAAAAGAAAAACTTAAAACCGTTGCCGGTATCACACTGGCACTTATAGCCGCGGCGGGCACTATAACAGTCGCCGCAATCGCGCCTAATATTTTACAAGCGGTGGCAAAAATTCACAAGCAAACAAAAAAATCAAAATTATCCTTTAAAGAAAAACGTATCAAAACTGCACACACCTTTTACTACCTTAAACGTTACAACCTTATTCAGTTAAGATCAAGCCCAAAAGGGTTAATTGCCACACTAACAGATAGAGGTAAAAAACATTTGGAAAAATTGAGTTTTAACACTCTTCAAATCCCCCGAGAAAAAAAGTGGGATGGTAAATGGTGGCTGATTGCCGCCGATATTCCGACCAAAGAGTACAGATGGGCTGCGGATTTATTCAGATCAAAAATAAAACAAATGCAATTATTCCCCTTGCAAAGGACAATGTGGTTTTACCCTTACAACCCTGCCCGCGAAATTGAATTTTTAGCCAACCATTACGGTATTGGCCAATACGTAACTACGATGGAAGTTAGCAGGCTTGATAAAGATGACGAGCGAAAACTCAAAAAATATTTTAACTTGTAAAAGCCTCCTTGTTTAGTAATTTTTTATAGTGGTAGAATACTCACATATGTGAGTATTCTACCACTATTTCTTTTGATAAGAAAATAATTTTTGATTCTATTTACCAACAACAATGGCATCAAATGGGATGAATCACCCCGCAGCAGAGCTGCGAGGTATCACTTGCAGACTGCAAAGGAGTTGCTATAAACCCCGGAGCAGAGCTCCGAGGAATATTAAGATTTAAATTATGAGTATAATTTTAATACTTTCTACAACGGCGACGGTAATTGGCACCACCCCACCGACTCCGCAGTAGAATAAAAAAAATAGGCATAATGGTAAATTAGGGTGCTTTTATTTAGCCAAGAATTCCTGAATTAACCGCCAGCGTCGTTCCTGAGTAAGTCCGCGATGAATGCCAATCAGTTGTTTTAAATGGCTAAAACTTCCGTCCAAAGAATTTGTAGTATTAGGAATATTAAGATGCGGATATTTTTGGTAAGTAAATAG
>JBBRWU010000033.1:0-11162 GCA_038249015.1 Candidatus Doudnaibacteriota bacterium
AAGTATGAAAATATTTACATTTATGATTACCAGAACTTTAAAGAAGCCAAATATGGAATTGATAAATATTTTAATTTCTACAACAATCAGCGCAAGCACCAGGCGCTGGACTACCGGACACCGGCGCAACTATGTTTAGGAAAATAATTATTTAAAAATTAATTTAACGTAATTACAGAAAAATCCAAGTTCATAAAATCGATTGAGAGAGGCGTAAATTACCTTGGGTCGATATTTGCCTCGTCGTACAAAAATTAGTTACTAAAAGTTTGTCAAAAATTAATCAACAGTATTAAAATTTCCTGCCACCGATTATATCTAAGTTATCCACTATAGCTGTCTAGACAAACCAGTCCACCTTACATTCCGCCCGACACCGTTTCCATCTTTGGACTATTCTCTCGGCACCTGTTGTTCTTATCTTGTTACTGATCACGACAAACCTAAATCCAATCTATTCCTCCATTATAGCCATGATCGTAGAGGGTTAGCCACGTGGTACTGCCGCCCTGACTTAAAGGCAAAAATGATTACGAGCGCGTTCCTGTTTTTGTCGCTCTATTTTGTATATTTTCTGACGCTTATTGCCATAGCACCTGGATATGTTGAGCGGGTCTGGAACTTGAGGGCAATAACCGGAATTCTAATAGTCGGTATCCCAATTGAAGAACTGTTGTTTGCGTTGAGCTTTGGATTTATCTGGTCGAGTATTTATGAACACTTCGCATGGAAAAAACTAAACTAACTTATATGTCTTTACCACGCACAAAACCCATCACCCTTATCCGCATTGGCCTTGGACTTGTATTTTTGGCCAATGCGCTGACTGCATTTTTTGCGCCATCTGAATTTATAGAACTTACTGAAAAATCATTCTTGATTAATATATTGCCAGTGAGTGCTAGTGCCTTTGTGGTCGGAATAGGCATCAATGACACACTCGTCGCCATACTTCTTTTTCTAAATCTGGGCAAAAGAAGTGTTGCGATGTGGGCGACAATTTGGCTTGTCGGGGTGATGATCGTACGAGGTACGCCTTTGAATATTCTTGAGGAGTCCGGGTTTCTTTTTATGGCCATTGCTCTTGTGTCTAACAATAACCAAAAAGAATAAATATGAATCACAATAACCACAAAGCCACTAATAAATTATATCAATGCCCAGAATGCGGTTTGCATTATAAAGAAAAGAAGTGGGCAGAATGTTGCGAAGCGTGGTGTAAAGAACATCACAGTTGCAATCTAGAGATTACAGATCATGCTACCGAGAATGTCGAGCAGGAAACGAATAGTAAAAATTAAAATTAATAAAAACGATATGGAACATAATCATACAATACGAGAAAAAGAAGGAGTAATATACACCTGCCCGATGCATCCGGAGGTGCGAAAGACCGAACCCGGCAAATGCCCGGGCTGCGGTATGGATTTAATTCCCGAAAAGAAATCAGCGGATACTCACGCGGATCACGATATGCAAGAGATGAGCCATATGGATCACGAAGCGGCAATGACTAATCCGCAGATGGCAAAGAAAATGGAAAAGGATATGCGCCGAAGATTCTGGATATCGCTTGTCCTGTCCATTCCTATTTTTCTACTCTCTCCGGTAGGTACGAATATCTTAAAAATCCATCTATTCGACCAAACGATTACAAATTGGATATTGCTTATCCTAACGACGCCGATTGTCTTTTGGACAGGCTCAATCTTTATTACCGGCACCTACTACTCGCTTAAAGCCAAGAAGCTTAACATGGCCGTCTTGATAGCCACCGGAGTTTTGGCGGCATATCTTTTCAGCGTTCTGCTTACTGTGATCCGACCCGGTTCGGAAACGTTTTATGAAGCCGCAGCTCTTTTAGTCACTTTTGTTCTGTTTGGCCATTGGATGGAAATGAAATCTCGTCGAGGTACATCGGATGCTCTACGGGCATTGTTTGACCTCGTTCCACCGCAGGCAACCGTTATCCGAAATGGAAAAGAAGTAAGCGTGCCGAGCGCCGAAGTTATTCTCGGGGATATTGTTGTGGTACGACCTGGAGACAAAATTCCTGTTGATGGAGAAGTTCGAGATGGTTCCTCATCAATTGACGAGTCGCTCATTACGGGAGAATCATTGCCTGTTTTAAAAAATATTGGCGATAAAGTTGTCGGTGGGTCAGTAAATGTCACTGGTATTATAAAATTTGAAGCTCTCAAAGTTGGGGCGGATACTGTTTTAGCAAGCATCATCAAGATGGTGGAAACTGCCCAAAACAGCAAGGCTCCTGGCCAGCGCATTGCCGACAAGGCGGCAGGATGGCTCGTAGTGGTCGCTATTGGTTCCGGGCTCTTAGCTTTTTTCGGCTGGTATATTTTAGCAGGAGCCACCCTTATTACGGCTTTGACTTTCGCTGTATCTACCATTGTCATCGCTTGCCCTGACGCACTTGGATTGGCAACGCCTACAGCTGTAGCTGTCGGGACCGGCGTTGGTGCTAAGTACGGTATTCTTATTAAAGATGCGGCCACTTTGGAAAACACCTCGCGACTCACTGCTATCGTTCTAGATAAAACAGGCACGTTGACAGAAGGAAAACCAAAAGTCACTGACGTGATGAGTTTTGGCCAACATTCAGAAGATGAAATTTTACAATATGAAGCTACTATTGAGTCCGGATCAAATCATCCTATTGCAAAATCAATTGGAGATGAAGCGAGTAATCGTAAGCTCAATCTCAAAAAATTGGATAACTTTGAATCTATTGCCGGGTTTGGACTAAAAGGAATCATCGATGGAAAAATTGTCTTTGCGGGTACAGAAAAATTACTGAGAAATAATAAGATTGAAATTGATTCACAAAAAGTGACAATTGATCGTCTAGCGAGTGAAGGGAAAACATTAAGTCTTTTGGCAATAGATGGAAAATTTGCTGGCATTATTGCAGTTGCTGATATCATCAAACCGAGTTCCCAAAAAGCTATCTCAGATCTTAAGGCTCTCGGATTGGAGGTTGCAATGATCACAGGTGATCATAAAAAGGTGGCTGAGGGTGTTGGTCGTGAACTTGGTATAGACAGAGTCTTTGCCGAAGTTCTTCCTGAAGAAAAAGCAAAATATGTAAAACAACTACAGGGTGAGGGTAAATTTGTAGCTATGGTTGGCGATGGTATTAATGATGCCCCAGCTCTCGCACAGGCAGATATTGGCATTGCCATTGGTGCCGGTACGGACGTAGCAATTGAAACTGGCAATATAGTACTCATGAAATCTGACCCGTATGACATTGTGAGAGCCATCATTTTAAGTAAGGCTACAGTTAAAAAAATGAAGCAGAATCTTTTCTGGGCGGCTATTTATAACGTGCTTGCTATCCCAGTTGCCGCCGGAGCATTTTATAGCACCCTTGGTTGGTCTCTTCGTCCGGAGATTGCAGCCCTGCTCATGTCCGCGTCCTCGATCATTGTTGCTACCAATGCGGTCTTGCTGAAACGGGTCGAATCAAAATTAAAAATATGACCTCTAAACATTTATACAATATGAAAAAACTCTACATCATTATTGCGGTCACAATCATAACTTTCGGAGGCTGGTGGATTTATTCTAGCCAGTCTAAGCAGTCGTTCTCTACCAATATCTCTAGCACTACCGGATGGGAACAATGGGGACATGACCCATTAAATACATGTTTAATTACGTAATTGTATATCAATTAGATAAGTTTAAAAAAATATTAAAAATAAAAAAATGAGCATAGATTTTGCAAGGCAGTTAATAAAAGGTAAAATTGCGGAACTGGTTTTTGAACAGATGATTAGGGACGAAAAAATGTATACTGTTATCCCATTCGGGTACGAACATACTGTTCCGACCTTGGCACAATATCATGGTATTGTTGAAGTGCAAAAAGTGATAGATGATATAAAAAATGCGCCAGATTTCGCACTCGTTTCTGAGGATAAGACCAAGTTATATCTTGTTGAAGTAAAGTATCAAAGTCAGCTTAACATCGAACTACTTAAGGAATATGCAAAAGAATTACTAGATCGATGGGAATATCCATGGATTTTTGTTGCAACATCGGAAAATTTCTATTGCGGTATGTGCAAAGACGTTTTGACGAAAAATAAAATTAATAATTTGTCAGAAAATTGGGTATCATTTGAAAGGCAGAAGCACTACCTTAAACTTTTAAAAGAGTTTGAAAAGTAGATATCTACATAGATTAGTTAAAATCAAACAAGCAAATTATGAGCAGGGGAGCTAAGGGAGAGGGAAATGGTTTTTGTTGGAGCAAATCCCCACAACCCCCATCTTTGTCCAAGTGGACCATTCCTGCCTGCCGGCAGGCAGGCGCGCTTATTTTTTGAATGGTCCACTCACAAAAAGTTGTGATATAATGAGTATAATTATTAGTTAAAGCTTATGAGTAAGCGATGGACTATAATATTTAAGGCACTGGGGAACATTAACCGCATTAAGATTATCAAAATGCTTTGGCGTGGTGACAATTTAAACGTGACTCAGATTTCGGAAGATTTGGTCATTGCTTTAAAGTCTACCCCCAAGCACTTAATTATTTTGCAGAATTTGGATGTGTTAGAAAGCCTGGGCAAAAGCGGACACGTATTTTATAAGTTCAACGAATCTTTACCCTCGGACTTAAAAAAATCCATCCAGCTCTTTGTCGACTGACCTATTCGCCCCAGTAGAATGGAATGGGACATGACCCATTAATTACATATTTAATTACGTAATTTAAAAATATGACACAAGTTTATATATTTATTGCAGTAATGGTAGTATTGATTATTGTATTTGCTATCATTGACAGCTTGTTGAAAAAAGATGGGATTTTCCCTTACCAAAAGAAAAAGTATTTTTTAACACCTACTGAAAGAAAGTTTTTTGAAATTTTGCTGCAAATTATTAACAATCAGTATTTTATTTTTCCACAGGTTCATATAGCCAGTATTGTTGAGGTTAAAAAGGGACAGCAAAACTACATATCTTATTTTAATAAGATAATTAGAAAGTCTTTTGACTTTGTAATTTTTGACAAGCAAAACTTAAATGTTTTATTGGTAATTGAGCTGGATGACAAGACACACGAGCGCCCAGACCGAATGGATAGAGATGCCAATGTAAACAAAATTGCGGAGCAAGCAAAATTAAAAATTTTGCACATCAAGCCACAAGATAACTATAATATTTTTGAATTGACTAAAATTATTTACGATATTTTAAACTCTGCCCCAACTACAGTCGTCCCAGGAAAAGAACAATACATTTTTAATTACCCTACTTAACTGGTAACCATTCGCGCGAATAGCCCAGTCGGAAAATTTGTTACTATCTAAAGAAAACAATGGGGATATTCCCATTAATTACCCCAGTAGTAGAATAGAGTTCACTACGGGGCAGGTGTAATTATCTATATAGATATCTTCATAGATTAATTAACATCAAATAATCAAATTATGAGTAGGTGAGATAAGGGAGAGGGAAAAAACTTTTGCCAAACCCGAGAATTGGCGAACACTAATTAAAAAGACAATATTTTTGGACGAAAATGACAACAATAGTTGAATGTTTTAAACAAATTTTACAAGGCGATAAAGATTCCAGCCGTTTGGCCGCGAGGCAGGTTAGGAAGTTGTTATATCGCTCTCAGGCGGATAAACTTCAGGACATAGTGGCAATTGTTGAAAAAGCGCCAGAAGAATATAAAAATATTTTGGAAGAATGGCGGCTGGAAAATTTTGTGGTAGCTGTCTCAATCTTGTATTTTTTGCACAATAAAGAAAGCCAGCCGGATTTTTTATTTGCCTGGCTGTTCCATTTAATCCAGCACCCAAATGGCAACATTCGCCATTCTGCGGTGCGCATGCTTGAACATGAACTCGGGCCGTTAACCGTGCATATTCGCTATCCCAATAAGAAATCCAGTTATATGCGTGACCTAAAGCCGGAGCAGGCTGATATGATTTTGTTTGAGTTATTTGCCAATTTAAATGACGTGGCAGAGGATTTGTGGAAATCGGAATACAAAAAATATAAATATATTTCTTCTTTGCCCAGCGGAGCCTATAAATCGGTTCAAATGGTCTTAGCTTCCTTGGAAGAAGATTGTGGCAGGGAATACAGAGCGCGTTTGGCAGATTCTTACCGAAAAGTTCAAATCATTGAGGACAGAAAAAATTTAATCAGGCAAATGGAAGAAGGTGATATATTGGACCAGGCCGGGCTGACGTTGGCTAGGTCGCGCCTCAAGCAGATGCGGGAAGAATTGGAAAAAGAAATGCTGCCAGCGATAGTAATGCTTTACCCAAAATTCAATTTCCAAAATGCCGTAGCCAAAGTTTATGAGGGCGGCTTAAGCTTGGCTGAACTGGTAAAAATAATAGATAATTCCGTTAATTTGGAAAATCAAACCATAACTCAAAGGAGTATGTTTTTGGATTTTATTTCAACCATTTGGAATATTTATCCCCACAAAGAACTGGAAGGATGTAGTCCGTACGAAATTGCCGCAATTCATGAAATTATCCAAAAACGACAAAATTAAAATTTTTTGAAAAACGAAGGTATTATATATCACTGGTAAACATTCGCCCCAGTGCCACTCGCTCCGATGTCCATCGGCTTGGCTACGGGGCAGGCCTGCTTATTTCTTTAAATAGCCCAGTAAGCAAAATTGCATGTTAAATTCAGTTTACAAATTCAAAAGCAAGGTGTGGGTGTATCCGGGGGAGGCGGCTTGGTATTTTGTATCTGTGCCCAAAGCACTAACTACAAAAATAAAAAAAAGCTTTGCCGGCATGCAGCGCGGGTTTGGCTCATTACCTGTTAAGGCCACCATTGGCAAAAGCGTTTGGAAGACATCTATTTTTCCGGAAAGCAAAAGTGGCTGTTTTATGTTGCCGCTTAAAGCCAAAATTCGTAAAGCGGAAAGCATTAAGCCAAACAGTGCCATAAATGTGAGTCTGGAAATCCTTTCCGATTTGCCCATTTCATTTTAAAATTTTTTTTCAAATTATTTACAGGCAAAATTTATGGATAATGTAAACGAGGTAGGCGGGCAAAACAGGGAAGACATTAAAGTCGGCATTACAGTGGATATAATTTTAAAAGAAGATCAGCGTTCGGGCAAGCTGACCCGCGGGGTGGTTATGGATATTTTAACCAACTCACAGTTTCACCCACACGGCATAAAAGTGCTCATGGAAGACGGGCAGGTGGGCAGGGTACAAAATATTGGCGACTAATTTGTTAAGCGGTTAATTCGCAAGGCACAATTATTTTATAGGTGTGATTTAAAGGTAAATAGTGTATAATAGGTTTAAATGGCTCAAGTGAATTAATAATAGGCAGGGGACTGCCGGGAAAAAGTTAAACAACCAATGGGAAATTTTAATGACCGCGGAAATAGAGACTCAAGTTTTCGGGGCGGTAGTGGTGGCGGCAGACCTCCGTTTCAAAAAAAGAGTTGGGATGACAGACCAAAGCAAATGCATCAGGCTACTTGCAGTGAATGCGGTAAACCTTGTGAAGTGCCGTTTAAACCAACCGGCGAAAAGCCGGTGTATTGCACCGCATGTTTTAGTACCAGAAGGCCGGATGGCGACAGCCGAGGACCTCGTAAAGATTTTGGCGACCGCGGAGACAGAAAGCCGTTTGGTAGCAGACCAAGCTATCAGTCCACCCCACGCCCGAGTATGGCGCCTTCATCAGATAATGGCGAGACCAAAAAACAACTAGCGGAAATTAGCGGTAAACTAGACCGGTTAATTAGCGCTATGGAAAAATTAACCGGCACTGCAAAACCGGTTGCAGCATCATCTCCCGTGGTAAAAGTATCCGTACCGACAGCTTCGGTAAAAAAAGTGGAAAAAGTTGTAAAAATTCCGACAAAAGTGGTGGCCAAAAAGAAACCCGCGCCAAAAGCCAAAAAGAAATAAGAGTATTTTAAAAGCCCATCGCCTTGATAAATCGGGACGGTGGGCTTTTAAATTGTTCAAAAGATGGCTGAAATTTTACAATAGTTATATAATTAAGATAATTTAACGTTTGCCGGGGGTTTAAATTTATCCACAGGGCTGATTTGACAAAAGGTGAACGAATGTATACTATATAGAAAATAGCTTGTTTATGGAGGAACCTGAAAAAAAATCAACATCCAGAATGGATGAAATAAGAAAAAACTTTCCCAAAGCCGGTATGCGCTGGAGCCAGGAGGAGAGCGATTTATTAATTGGGGAATATAAAAAATGCCTGGAAAATGAATATGACTTTGAAAGTTTTTTGGCCAATATGTCTAGGCAGTTTCAAAGACGCCCCAACGGGATTTTAGGGCGCTTAGCTTTAACCTTTCCCAACGTTCCGGGCTGGGATTACGAAGCCGTAAAATCGCGTAACGAGTATAAACAAAAACAGCAGGAGGCGGAAATTCAAAAAATTGCCGACCCCAAAACTGACAAAATTATTTTGGAACAGTACAATAAGTATTTGGAAGCAAAGCAGGAGACTTTTCGCAAATTTATTTCCAAATTGGTAAAGTTGACCAATTTGTCCGCGAAAGTGCTAAAAGGGCGGCTACAGCAACTGGTAGCCGAGGTGGCGGAATATAAACAGGAAGACTTAATTAATTTTAAGCCCGCAAGTTTGGAGCCGGATATTTCGGAAATTAATTTATCGGCTAATTCGGAAATGGCCGAGGCTTTTAGATTAATGGAAGTAACGCGGGAGAATATTTTTTTAACCGGTGAGGCGGGTACGGGAAAATCTACCCTACTGCGTTATTTTAAAGAGACTACGCATAAAAACACCGTGGTGCTGGCGCCGACCGGGGTAGCGGCTATAAATGCCCGCGGGCAGACCATTCATTCGTTTTGCGGGTTTGGTCCGGATATTATCTTGGGAAGAGTAAAAAAAGTTTCTGCCTGGGGCGGAAAAAAAGAACTGCTCAAAAAACTTAGCACCATAATAATAGACGAAATTTCCATGGTTCGGGCGGATTTACTGGACTGCGTGGATAAATTTTTGCGACTTAACGGTCCCACGGCGGGTTTACCTTTTGGCGGAGTACAAATGATATTTGTAGGCGACTTACACCAGCTTCCGCCGGTAGAAAAAGATTTTACAGACGGCGGGCTGTTTGCCGAATATAAAAGTCCGTATTTTTTTGATTCGCATAGTTTTGTAACCGGTGAATTTAAACTGGCAGAATTAAAAACCGTGTATCGGCAAAAAGATCAGGTTTTTTTGGAAATTTTAAATGCTGTACGTAACAATGCAATTAGTACTGAGCACTTGGAAATTTTAAACAAGCGGAGTACAGGGCAAGAAGAAAAATTTGTGTTTGAACAGTTTGCCGTATATTTAACACCCACCAATGCCCGTGCCGGACAAGTTAACGATTTCTTTTTAAAACAATTGGAAGGGGTAGAAAAAGTCTTTTTGGGAGTTGCCTCAGGCAGACTGGAAGGAAAAACTCCGCCGGCAGAGGACACTTTGCGTCTGAAAGTGGGGGCACAAATTATGATGCTGAATAACGACCAACAAAAGCGCTGGGTCAACGGTACTATGGGTAAGGTGCTTGGGTTTGTAAAACCGGGGGACAGCGATGATTACCGGATGGAAAGTTTAGAGGAGGATAGTTTTGATTATGAGTCAGGGACCATCAAAAACGAAGACCGAGATTTATTAATTGAAGTGGAACTGGAAAGCGGAGAAACGGTTTTGGTTGGCCGGCATACTTGGGAAATGTATAATTTTTATTTGGATAAAAAAAGTGAAAAAATTGAATCAAAAACTGTCGGAAATTTTACTCAGTATCCGTTAAAGCCCGCCTGGGCGCTTACTATTCACAAAAGCCAAGGCAAGAGTTTTGATAAAGTGTATGTGGATTTGGCCGGCGGAACCTTTGCCCACGGCCAGTTGTATGTGGCACTTTCTCGTTGTCGAACTTTGGAAGGTTTGCATTTAAAACGCCCGGTTAAACAGTCAGACATATTATTGGACAACAGAGTTGTAGAATTTTTGGCTTCGTTAAATTAGTATCATAGACAATTGTCTGTGACTAAATAAAAATTAAGCTTAAACAAAATGAAGAAAATATGCAGTTTGGCCATATTGGCTGTTGTGGTGTTTTTTGTATTGCCAAAAATAAGTTTGGCAGTCGGAGCGAAAACTTATACCGGGAGTGTTGTAAAAATTTCCGGAAGCTCCATAATATTTAGCAATTCTAATGCGGCTAAATATTCCGCAGAAATTGGTAATGCAACACTGGTGCGAAAAAATGGTGCTGGAATGCAACTGGCAGAAGTTTTGCCGGGTGACAAAGTGGAAGTAAAAGGTACTCTTTGGGGCGACAACAGTATTAGCGCAACTTATGTGCGAAATATGTCGCTTTATACCCACAATGGAAGTTTTAGCGGAAAAATTACGGAAATTAATCCGGTTAATTTTAGCTTTACTCTTTTAAGTTCGAAATATGGGAATCAAACAATTTATACGGACAGTTTAACGGTCTTTAAAAAGAATAGTAGTAGCGCGACTTTTAAAGATTTAGAAATTGGTATGAGTATGTCCATAAAAGGAGCTTGGGATAGAAATACCGTAAAAATTTCGGCAAGGGAAGTTAGCGGAACGCTTAGGCTCATAAGTATAGATTTTACCGGAACCCTGTTTGCAAAAAGTAATACCGCCCTTACAGTTATTGGTAATGGGAATGTAATTTATGGTGTAGATGTTACCAAAGCAAAATTACAAAATAAAAACGGAAAAACTTTGAATTTGTCGCAATTAAATATGAGCGACACTTTGCGAGTTTCCGGCAAACACATTTCCGGGAGCGTGGCTGTTATTGGTTCTATTATAAAAGATATTTCCGTTACAAAATAGAGCCAATTTATACAAACTGCTTTATTTGGCAGCTATTTTCAAAGTGCTATTCAGGGAGTATTAAATACAAATGGGTTTTTGGTACTTTGGGTGTGTCTTCTTTTTTATTTGCCGTGGCTTCATTTTTTGCTTTTGGTTTTTCTCTATCTTTAAGGCATGTAGGTTTTTATTAATTTTTATATTTCTAGTCTCTCCACTTAAAATAAAAGCACAAAATATTATTGTAGTTTGTGGCAATGGAGCATTCTCTATTTCAGACTATCTCATTATTCCTC
>JBBRWU010000034.1:0-11083 GCA_038249015.1 Candidatus Doudnaibacteriota bacterium
AGGCAGGTGCATCAGAAGCAATCTAATTATGTCCTTAAATATGAGAGATCTCCACGTCGGATGAATTCCTCGCGATGACAGAATGACTTAGGATATCTAATATCCTTAAAGTGCTTTATCGACTAGAACCATGTTTTCCATGTGATCCGGAACCCTGGCTGCTTCCCTGGGAGAGGATGCGTTAAAATTAATTGGTTTAAAATATGTTCTGATAATATTTTTTGTTTGGGTAACTATTATTATGTTTAAACATTTTTCTAGAAAAATTAAACCTATGGCAGAAATTTAATATTTCTATATTCCAATAAATTAACTAAAATTATGAATTATACAATTCAATTTATTTATGGAACCGTTAGCCAATAAAATTCGACCGACTTCACTGGATACTTTTGTCGGACAAAAGCATTTAGTCGGGATAAATAAACCCTTAAGACAGGCGATAGAAAACCGCCACTTATTTAGTTTTTTATTTTGGGGTCCTCCCGGAGTAGGGAAGACCACCTTGGCCAGAATTTATGCGCGCGCGGTGAATGCGGAATATCACGAACTCTCGGCAGTCTCTGCCGGCAAGGACGACATTCGGACGATTGTAGAAAAACCGAGTATGATGGGCCAACCGAAAATTTTATTTTTGGACGAAATCCATCGGTTTAACAAAGCCCAACAGGATTTTTTGCTCCCTTATGTAGAGTCCGGGAAATTAACTTTAATTGGCGCGACTACGGAAAATCCGTCTTTTGAAGTTATCCCCGCACTACTTTCTCGCTGTCGGGTTTTTGTACTCAGTGAGTTAAGCAGTGACGAAGTTGATGAAATTATCAAACAATCCAAGGTCAAAATTAGCAAAGAGGCAAAAGAGTGGTTAATCCAAATGGCTAATGGCGATGCGCGCCAAGCTCTAACCATGATAGATAATTGCCTAAGTCTTTACGAAAAGCTGACCATCGAGAATTTAAAAAACACTCTGCAGTCCAAAACTTTGCGTTACGACAAAAAAGGCGAGGAACACTACAATGTAATTTCCGCGTTTATAAAAAGTATGCGCGTCGGGCAACCCGATGCCGCTATCTATTATTTAGCACGCATGGTGGAAGCGGGGGAGGACCCAAAATTCATTGCGCGCAGAATGGTAATATTTGCCAGTGAGGATGTGGGCTTGGCCCAGCCCACAGCTTTAGTGGTAGCCAATGCGGTTTTCCAAGCCTGCCAACAAATCGGCTACCCGGAATGTGCAATAAACTTAAGCCACGGCGTGGCTTATTTGGCCAATTGCAAAAAAAACCGCTCCGCTTACAACGCCCTGCGAGTCGCGCAAGAAGATGTGGAAAAATTCGGCAACCTACCCGTGCCCTTGAAATTGCGCAATGCTTCCACTAAACTAATGAAAGATTTAGGCTACGGCGCAGGATATGAAAAATATCCCTCGTCCCCCTCCTCTCCCTCTGGGAGAGGGCAGGGTGAGGGTAAAAATAATGATAATGATTACCTGCCGGAAGAATTAAAAGGTAAAAAATATTTAACATAATTTTATGAATGAACAAATACGTGGTTTTGTTGAAAGAGCAAAAATCATTATCGGATTAGAAACTCCTACACCTGCTCAATTTGCGGTTAATGTCTTAAAAACTTCTCGAGAGATTACAGAACTGCTTAAGCATCTAAATAAAAATTTTCCCAACGAAGAGCATACGAAACTCGGCGATATTAATCCTAAGTGGGCAAATATAGGCAGTAACCCGTTAGGAGGCCTTGCGGAAATGGGGCACCCGGACGCGGATAAAATTATAAACCCCAAAAGTCATATTTTTAGAGAAATCACTTTACTAAAAAATAAAATTGAAGTTTTCCGAAAAAAAATGAAAAATGACCAGAATTCCAAAAAAATTGTCGGCGTATGGGATAATTTCTGGCTGGATCGCAATCCTGGGGAATTAAGACTAAGTCAACTCCCGGAAACTTTAAAAAATCTTTCTGATAAACTCAACATATCCGCATAATTTAAATCTATGGACTTTTTTTCAATTATTTTAATAGTCTTAGGCTTATTCTTATTTGAAACCATTTCCAGCATTGATAATGCCATTATTAATGCCGAAGTGCTTTACACTATGGGAGCAAAGGCTCGCAAATGGTTTTTGCTTTGGGGTATGTTGTTTGCGGTATTTATAGTTAGAGGCCTTCTGCCTTGGCTGATAGTCTGGTTAGCCACTCCCGGCCTGGGGCCTTGGCAGGTTGTAACAGCCGCCTTTTCCTCGGACCCAAGGGTAATGGCCGCCGTCCAAACCTCCGCGCCACTACTGCTTATGGCAGGCGGAGTATTTTTAGTCTTTTTGTTTTTTCACTGGTTATTTTTGGAACCGAAAAATTACGGAATTAAAGGCGAAAAATTTTTCCATTCCCAAGGCGTCTGGTTCTACGCCGTGGTTTCTTTACTACTTTCCGTAATAGTTTGGAGAGCTTTAAAAATAAACCCTTATTTGGCTTTTTCCGCCGTAATAGGCTCCACCGCATTCTTTATAACCCACGGATTTAAGGAAAATGCCACCAAAAAAGAGGAGGAATTACTTAAAGGGGGGGGGATTTCCGATATTAGTAAAATTCTTTATCTGGAAGTTATAGATACCACTTTTAGCATCGACGGAGTATTGGGTGCTTTTGCTTTTACTCTTTCCGTACCTTTAATATTATTGGGTAACTCACTCGGTGCGTTTGTCGTCAGAGAGTTCACTATAAAAAATATTGACCGGATAAAAAAATACATTTTTATAAAAAATGGCGCAATGTATTCTATTTTATTTTTAGGTGGAATTATGCTGGCCGACGCTTTTGGCGTCCATATTCCTTCCTATGTCTCGCCCATAACTACCTTTTCGGTGGTAGGCTTCTTTTACTGGAAATCTTTAAGACACAATAAACTTATTTCAAAATCGTAGTCTGCCGATTTGTCGGCCATAAATGGGGTACTATAATTATACAAATGAGTTTTTGGATTAATTTAAATAAACTAGATGCCATTTGATAATATCTTAAAACATTACAATTACCAACTGCCGAAAAAATTAATCGCCCGGCAACCAGCCAGCCCGCGCGACAGCGCGAGGCTTTTGGTATATAACAGAAAAGATAACGAAACTAAATTTGATACTTTTGCCAATATTGGAATGTTTTTGCCCAAAAATTCCGTACTGGTGTTCAATCAAACCAAAGTAGTTCCGGCACGATTAATAGTGCGAAGGCCCACAGGCGGTAAAGCGGAAATTTTATATATTGATCACAACAAAAAATATATTAAAGCTCTCTGTAACAAACCGCTTGCCTTAAATTCTACTGTTTGTTTAAATCACGGCCGTGATTTAAACAAACACACTTTTGTTGTGGCAAAAAAAGAAAATCAGTTTTATTTCCTCAAGCCAAATTTTTCCACCTCTCAAATAAAATCTGTAATGGAAAAATACGGACAAACCCCGCTGCCGCCTTATATAAAAAATTCACCGCTTACGGAAAAGCAAAAACAACAACAGTATCAAACTGTATTTGCCAAAACAGGGTTTTCCGTGGCCGCGCCTACGGCTTCTTTGCATTTTACAAAAAAATTGATTGTTCAACTTAAACAACAGGAGATTGCTGTAAAATTTGTCACACTAAATGTAAACTTAGGAACCTTTGCTCCGCTACGTGAAGAAAATTTAGCTACAAACAAGCTCCACTCTGAAACTTATGAGATTGATAAAAAAACCGCATCAGATCTGAATCAAGCAAAAAAACAAGGCCGGCCAATAATCGCCGTGGGCACTGCTGTCGTACGCACGCTGGAATCCGCAACCAAGAATCATCAGTTAACTAAATTGCACGACCAAACCCAGCTGTTTATCCGGCCCGGATTTAAATTTCAATTTGTTGACGGCATAATTACCAATTTCCATGTACCTAAATCCAGCCTGCTTATGCTGGTATCAGCCTTCACTGGCAGGAAATCACTCTTAAGTTTATATCAAATAGCCATAAATAAACGTTTTCGTTTTTTTTCTTTTGGGGATGGAATGTTACTTTTGCCTTAATCATACCTGTGGATATTTCAAGTTTACGATTATGATAATTTTATGGATAACCGGATATTATTTAAAAATGACTCATAAATAAGCCAATAATATGTATTACTTTATCATACTTTGCAAAAACCTTAACGTTTCTCTTGACACATTTAAAAATAGCTTGATTTTATTGGGTTTTTTGGCTATCATTTAAGCATAAAGTAATAATTAAAAAAGGAGACACAAAATATGACAAAGTCAGAAATCCTGCAGGCTCTAGCCGACAAGCTCGGCAAAACCCGCAAAGAAGTTAGCGAATTCATGGATGCCATGGTGGAATTGGCCTACGCCATCACCAAAAAGGAAGGCGAATTCGTCATTCCAGGTATGGGCAAACTGCAAAAAAAGCATCGCGATGCCAGAATGGGTCGCAACCCGGCAACCGGCGCCAGCATTTCAATTCCGGCCAAAACCGTTCTAAAATTCCGCGTAGCCAAAGCTGCAAAAGACGCAATTCTGTAATTTTAATTACAAACTTAAACCGTACCGTTCCCGATGAATCGGGTCCGGTACGGTTTTTTGTTTTCCTTACCTACAAAATATGGTATAATTAGAGTAAATTATCATCAAATCAAAAAATGAAAATCCATTTTAGTAAAATCTTTTTAGAAACAAAAAAACAGTTTGAAATTATGGATATCACCAGCCATATACTTAAGGCCGTTTTGGAATCGGGCGTTAAAAGCGGGGCAGCAATTATTTTTTGTCCGCATACCACCGCCGGTATAAGGGTGAACCACAACGAACCGTTACTTGTTCAAGATATCATGAAAACTCTATACCGTTTGGTTCCCATAGACCAAAGTTATAGCCACGACTTATTTGAAGTCAGGCAAAATGTTGCACCCAACGAACGCAGTAACGGGCATGCTCACGTGAAAGCCTTTTTGCTGGGCTCTTCGGAAAACATCCCAATAGAAAAAAGCCTGTTAACTCTCGGTGCTAAACAAAGCATTTGGTTTGTTGAGCTTGACGGCGGACGCAGTAGGGAAGTCAATTTACAAATTTTAGGAGAATGATTCTTAAGTCACCTCAAAAAGAGGCGGTCGATCTTAAGAAATTTTAAACGCTAAAAAACTTAAGAAATAAAAATATAACGAAAGGATTATAATGGATTATCCAACATACCAGGTTGTGGTGATTAATGCTTTGGGAGATTTATATTCCAAAACATTAACCTATTTGCCGAACCTGATTGCCACAATAATTGTTTTGATTATCGGCTGGATTTTGGCAATTTTTTTAAGCAAACTGGTAGTCAAAATTTTAGACGTAATTAAAATTGATACCCTGGCCAATCAATTGGGTTTACAAAATCTTGGTTTGAAAATGGAAAAAAAACTTAGTTTGTCCGCACTCGGCGGTTGGCTGATAAAGTGGTTCTTTTTCCTGGGTAGTTTTATTGCCGCTGCAGATATTTTAGGACTCACCGGGGTTTCCTCATTTCTCTACCAGCAAGTTTTGCCCTTTGCCGGACGCGTCGTAGTAGCCATGGCAATTCTGCTATTGGGTATTTTATCTGCCGACTTCTTTGCGGGTCTGGTAACAAGCGCAGTAAAAGCCAGCGGATTGCACAAAGGTGAATCGCTGGGAGTTTTGACCAAATGGATGATTGTGGTCTTTAGCGTAATTGCCGCACTATCACAATTAGACATTGCTACCGCCTTCTTACAGGATTTATTCAGAGCCATAGTTGCCATGCTGGCCATTGCCGGTGGTTTGGCTTTTGGTCTTGGTGGCCAAGGCACTGCCAAAAAAATTCTGGAAAATGTGGAAAACAGTTTGAAATCTTAAAATTTCAGACAAAATACTGTATACTAATCTCAGGCTTAAACATTATGCTTAGGCTTGAGATTTTTTTGACTTATGTTTAAAAAACTAGTAATTTCATTTATTGTGCTGGTAATTACGGGCTCATTTTTTGGCCTGTATTTAGTCGCAAAACAAAAAACTTCAACCAAACAAACCAAACTACCACAAAAAGCCTCGGAATTAACTTTGCGTTTCATTGAAGGCTGGAATATTCAGCAAATTGCCTCATATTTAAATTTTAATAATCAAAGGCCAGAACTCCCACACATCGTCAACAGTGCGGACTTTTTAACAGCTCAAAAAAACTTTTCGACTAAAGATTATCCTATTTTAACTTCCAAGCCACAAGAAGCCGACCTGGAAGGTTTTTTATTTCCTGACAGTTACCGCTTTTATCAATCCGCCCTTACCCCGGCTTCCAGCACTCCTCCAGAAATTAGCAATCTGGTTATAAAAAAAATGTTGGGTAATTTTTCTTTAAAATTTACGTCCGAAATGCAGGACCAAGCTCAAAAGCAAAACTTATCCGTTTACAAAATAATTACCCTGGCTTCAGTTTTGGAAAAAGAAACCGGCAGTACTATGGAAGAAAAGAAAACCGTAGCCGGAATTTTTTATAACCGGCTAAAAATCGGCATGCCTCTCCAAAGTGATGCCACAGTAAATTACGCCACCAAAAAAGACTTACCCAGCCCGTCAGAGACAGATACAAAAATTGATTCGCCATACAATACCTACAAATACCCAGGGTTACCCCAAGGGCCCGTCTGCAACCCCTCTTTAAACTCCATAATTGCCGCGCTGTACCCCGAAAATAACGATTACCTCTACTTCCTCCACGACCAGAAAACCGGGCAAGTTTACTATGCCAAAACCTACGACGAGCACTTGGCCAATAAATACAAATATTTAAAGTAAGGTATCTGATTTAAGAACAAATGAGCACCATATCTCCGGAAAGTTTGTGACGGCCGTCACAAACTTTCCGAGCGAGGGACCGACAGGTTAATAGACTTGTCCCTTAATAGTCAGACTCCGCTTATCTAAGACATTTCGATTGATGTAGATAAGCCAGATTTTCTTAATTGGGGACAAGTCTATTTTAGATTTAGGTTAGATTGCTTCCGACAAATTCCTGATAACCGTTTAAAAATTCCAAAATCGCGGTTTCATTTTTCCCTTCCATTTGAAGCAGGCTTATTTGCAAAGCCGTACCTTGACCGCAAACCACCACACCCTGCTCCAGTACTGTTGCAGGCTGGCTTTCTCCAATTGGCCACTTAATCGGGAAGCACCCCGCAATTTTTATTTTTTTTCCATTCCAAATTGTCCAAATTCCGGGCCACAAATAAAACGCCCGGAACTGATTATAAATTTCTGAGGAAGTTTTATTCCAGTTCACCCTACCGTCATTCTTGGTGATTATATTGGTATGGCTCACGCCCATATCTACCTGGGGCAGGGGAGTTACTTTGCCGGACACATAGTCTTCGACTGCGGTATTGATAATTTTTGCGGATAGTCTTGCCAGTTTGTCCGACAGTGTAAAATAATTATCATCGGGCTCAACGGCAACAATTTCCTGAGCGATTAACGGGCCGGTGTCAACTTGCTCATCCAACACGAAAATACTGGCACCTGTATGGCTGTCGCCGTTAAGTAACGTGGCCTGAATGGGTGAAGGTCCGCGGTATTTTGGTAAAAGGGAAAAATGCACGTTAATAGTTTTGTGCAGGGGCAGATTTATTAATTCCAAAGGGAGGATTTTCCCGTAAGCCACAACCACAAAAATATCCGCATTTAAATTTTTTAACAATTCCAAAAACTCCGGGTTGTTTTTAACTTTCTCCGGTTTATGAAGCGGTAAATTTAAATCCACAGCCAATGCGGAAACAGGGCTTTCCTGCAAGAGCTGCTTCCTGCCCACCTTCACATCCGGGTTGGTAACCACAGCTAAAATTTCGTGCTGCTTTTTTAATGCTTCTAATATAGGCAAGGCAACATTGGCAGTGCCAAAAAAAACGATTTTCATACATTCAATTTTTGAATTTTCAATGCCCTATCTTTTAACGCTCCTTCTTTAACCCAAAAACTGACATTAAAATTTTTTGATAAGTCTTCAAACCAGTCAGGCATATTATTGCCGGAAAAAGGAACTGGAGCTATGCTGGCATAACCTTTCAATTTCGAAAGTACTATCTCTATATACCTTCCAAAAACTTCATTATCAGGCTGCCTTCTCGGTCCCAACTGTGAAGAATATAACTGTTCCCCATATGAATCTATTATTAAGTCAAATTCGGGAAAATCTGACATCTCTGATATGCTTCTCCATTTAAGTTCATTTTGATGTAAACCTGGCATACTCTGTCTGTTTCTATACGTTTTTGCCGCTTTTTTTGACAATCCTGTACTTAAAACTTCAAACTTTATACCAAAATCATTATTTTCAAAAATACTCCTTAATTGATCAGTATATTTACCAACACCCGCTCCTGTATCCAAAACTTTGAATGTTAAGCCTTTATTTTTTTTGCCATAAGCTTTGGAATAACGTGTTCAATAAATGACTCCCCATGAAGTTTATTTATAGTACATGAACCTAAGCCAACTTCCATACGATGGATATCATAAGCGTATGGATGCAAGTGGGGTGGACAATTAGGTGATCCTTTTTCACCATAAGCTGTTGCTTTCTTCCAATCCTCCACTGCCATCTTTTTTTCATCTGGATCTATTAAAAAGGCTCGTGCCCCTTCCGAAATTTTTGAATGATGTCCCATATTTATTTTTTGATAATTTTTCTTAAAACTTCCGCTTCCACACGACAATCAAACAAACCGTCGTGGCGAGCGCCTGAAACATTAACTTTATGTTTTTTCATAAGTTCATCCAAAGTAAAGCCGGTAAATTTTTTAGAATTTTTTAGCTGATTTTTTGCGGCCAAAAATCCGTAAAAAAATGCCCACAAATTAAAATAATGATAATCAAACTCCCATTTAACCTTAGCTTTTTTATAGGCCAAGCGCAAAAAATCCATATCCAAAAGCCCGCCGTAAAAAGTTAAAATTACTTCTTTAGGATTAAATGCTTTGTTAAAATGCTTAATCACGGCAGTAATACTAGGTGAGTTTTGAAGTTGTCCAAGTTTGATTTTATTAACCGCCATAGACTTTGGGTCGCGGTTTTTAAATCGAGCGGGCTTAACAAAATAATTAAAAACTTTTATTTCTTTTAAAGTTTTTTTGTCCAACAAAATCCCGGCCAGTTGAATAATTTCATGGCGCGTTGAATCCAACCCGGTCATTTCTAAGTCTATAAGTAATAAATCGTGCTTAAAATCCATAATTTTACAGATTACTGATAAATACAGATATACAGATATTAAACTATCTAATCCGTATATCCGTAAAATTATACTTCCTTAATTATTCTCCTAAATATATCCGCCTCAAGCCGGACTTTTTCCATAGCATCATAGGGACGTTTTTGTTTTAATTTAAAATAATCCAAAAAGGTGTTAAAAGTCGGCATTTTCTTTAGACCATAATTTAAGGTATAAATATAGCCCAACGTCCACAACTGAACCACATGCTCATCGTAATCAAATGGTACCACGGCTCGTTTAAACGCGGTTTTCAAAAATAAAACTTGTTGAAAACTGTGGGTAGAAAGCAGCAAATCACGGCCGAATTTTTGATGAAACTGCTTAATACAGTCGTAAATTTTCGGGCTTTTACGTAAAATTTCCGGGGTAGTATTTAATAATTTTGCGTGGGTATTAATTACACTATCTAAGTAACTAACCTTCACAAAACTGTTATAATTATTTTTCTCCAATAAGTTGTCCTTGTCCAACAGTACAGCCGAAAGCTGAATAACCGAATCCTTGTCAGGGTCCGGTCCGGTAGTTTGAATTTCAAAAAATAATAGGTCTTTTATAAATTTCATTTCTTTACGGAGTACGGATTTTTACGAACGTACGAATTTCAGCAGAACTCTTCGTAAGTTCGTACCGTTCCGTATTCCGTAAAGTCAAATTAGTTTTTCTTTCTTCCACTTTTCAACAATTTCTTCGCCTTGAGTATATTTTTTTATTAAATCGATAATTAATACACCGTTAGTGTGGTCAATTTCATGCTGAGCTACGCGGGCAATCCAGTCGTCGTCGGAAAACCGAATCTTTTTGCCTTCCGCATTCCATGCTTCCACGGTAACTTTTTTTGGTCGGCGCACATTACCAAAGACTTTAGGAATAGAAAGACAGCCTTCTTCCAAATCTACTTTTTTTAAACTCCGAGAAACTATTTTCGGGTTATACAAAGCCATTAACGGTACACCGTTTTTTTCCAAATTTATCACGATCATTTTTAATGATTTACCAACTTGCGGAGCAGCCAAACCGATTCCGTAGGCGTTACGCACGGTGTCTATCATGTCCTTGGTCAATTTTTGGATTTCTTTGGACAACGGAAAAACCACCGGCTGGGTCGGATTTCTTAAATAGTCATTGGGAAAAGTTAAAATGGGGAGAACCATAACAAAAGTATTAAATATAATGTATTAAGTATTAAGGACGGGGCCACTAGGTTTTTCCGGGCTGTTCTTTTTTTCCAAATTATTTTTTTTAATTAAATAGGCGAATAATCTACCCGGGGTTTTGGCGTTTTTATTTTCCATAATCTGTCCGGCTAGCCCGCGCAAATAATCATGATTATAAAGTACGGCCATTTTTAAATAAAAAGCAAAATGTTTTCTGTCGTTAAGCTTAACCGACAATTCATCGGCCAATAAATGGGTAGGGGAGTGGAGATGCGGGTTAACCTTAGGTTTTGCCTGATTTTTGGCTTTAAATTTAGCGAAATTTCCAATTGATTCCATATATATAAATTATAACGTATTTCCCATTATTTTGGAAAGGAAATGATGATGCCGGCGGGGACTTTGTGAGTCCGCCGCCGGCATTGCTTGTTCACTACTTGAGCCCGAGCTTTACCAGCCTGTTGTTTTCGATTGTTGCCCAATGCTGTATAATCCCCGAATTCAAGGTACACTGCACCACTTTTAAGGTAAAATGATGACTACCAAGGAGACTAAATGGAAAATGCAGATATTAACCTCAGTGCAAAGAGAATGGATTAAATTCTTTAACAATAAAGGGCAGGGACCCAGGGAAA
>JBBRWU010000035.1:0-10872 GCA_038249015.1 Candidatus Doudnaibacteriota bacterium
AAACCACAATAATTCAGTAAATAGTGGTGGAAGTCAGAACGATTTAGAGGATGGAAATATAAGAGTGAAAGGAAGCATGGATATAAGTATAAATATAGGCATTTATCTAGGTAGATAAATGCCTATATTTTGTTTATAAAGATGACAAAGGCTTTAAAAAATGATACAATTATTTCATAAAATATCATACTTTGTATGGCATTAAGAAACCAAATTAATCCTTAAATAAGGCAATTTTTATGACAGACAAAAGAGAAGAAGCTTTTATTTTGTGGTTTGATGAAATTAAGAAAGAAGACGTTCATGTCGTCGGTGGTAAGAACGCTAACTTGGGGGAAATGTATCAGAATTTAACCAATGCGGTTAGCCCACTTTTTAAAAACGAAAAAATTTCCGTGCCATATGGTTTTGCCGTCACTGCCGCTTCATACGCGCATTTTATAAAAGAAAATGTTTTGGACCAAAAAATCAGGGATGTCTTGGCAAATTTGGATACTCACAACATCAAGCAGTTGGAAGAAAAAGGCCAGAAGGTAAGACAATTAATTTTGGAAGCCACTTTCCCAACCGATTTGGAAGCAGAAATTAAAAGTTCCTATGCGGAATTAGCAAAAAGACTTAAACTTGCCCCGCAAGATTTAGATGTAGCGGTTAGGTCTTCTGCCACGGCCGAAGACTTGCCGGATGCTTCTTTTGCCGGTCAGCAGGAAAGTTATTTAAACATTCGTGGTGACCATGAATTAATGGAAGCTATAAAAAAAGCTTTTGCTTCTCTTTTTACCAATCGCGCTATTTCTTATCGGGTAGACCAAAAGTTTGACCATTTCCAGGTTAAACTTTCCGTGGCGGTACAAAAAATGGCCCGCTCTGACCGCGGTGCATCCGGAGTTATTTTTACATTGGACACCGAAAGCGGTTTTAAAGATTTAGTTTTAATTAACGCTTCCTGGGGTTTGGGGGAGTTTGTGGTTAAAGGTGTAGTTACCCCGGACGAATATAAAGTTTTCAAGCCGACATTAAAAAATGGTTTTAATGCGGTAATTAGCAAAAAACTTGGCAGTAAAGAAAAGAAACTTATTTACGCCAGTGAAGGCACGGGACCGACCAAAGAATTGCCTGTAGCCGCTGAAGACAGGCACCGTTTTGTACTTAATGACGAACAAATTTTAAGGCTGGCCAAATGGGCTGTAATTATTGAGGAGCATTATCAACGTCCCATGGACATTGAATGGGCCTTTGACGGCGAAAAAGACGAGTTATTTATTGTACAAGCCCGTCCGGAAACTGTTCAGGCCAGAAAAAGCGCTACAATTTTGGAAGAGTTTGTAATGATGGAAAAAGGCACGGTTCTTTGCCAAGGGGCAGCCGTGGGCGCGAAAATTGGCGCCGGTAAAGCGCATTTCATTAAAGACGCTACCCAACTCAGTGAATTTAATAAAGGCGAAGTGTTGGTTACCGATATTACCGACCCGGACTGGGAACCGATTATGAAAATTGCTTCGGCAATTGTGACCAACTCCGGCGGACGTACGAGCCACGCTGCAATTGTTTCCCGCGAACTGGGGATTCCTGCGGTAGTGGGAACGGGTACAGCCACAGCCGTGCTTAAAACAGGACAGGAAATTACCGTGTCCTGCGCCGAAGGTGAAGTAGGTAAAATATATGAAGGCATTTTAAAGTTTCAGGTTAATCATACCGATTTAACTGACTTTAAAATACCTAAGGTAGATATTAAAATGATAGCCGCTGATCCGGAATTGGCTTTTAGCCATTCCTTTACGCCTAATAAAGGTGTGGGGCTAGCGCGCGTGGAATTTATTATTTCCAATTTTATTAAAATCCATCCTAAAGCGCTGATAAATTACGACACGCTTACCGACCTAGCGATTAAAAAACAAATTGACGAACTGACTCTTGGCTACACCAACAAAGTTCAATACTATTTAGACCGGTTTGCTTATGGCGTGGCTCAGCTTTCCGCTGCTTTTTATCCGTACGATGTCCTATTAAGATTTAGCGATTTTAAGAGCAATGAATACGCCAATTTAATTGGCGGTAAACTTTATGAGCCTATTGAAGAAAACCCAATGCTTGGCTGGCGCGGAGCGAGCCGATATTATGACCCAAATTTTCAGGATGCTTTTGCGCTGGAGTGTCAGGCTGTAAAAAAAGTTCGTGAAGAAATGGGCTTGTGGAATCTGTCCGTTATGATTCCATTCTGTCGCACACCCGAAGAAGGGAAAAAAGTTGTGGCAGAAATAGTGAAAAATGGGCTTACTTCCAGGATTACTCCCGAGCAGAGAAAGCACAAGAAAAACGGCGAACCTATTGAACCTATGGAAATTTGGGTGATGGCGGAAATCCCTTCCAACATTTTGCAGGTAGACGAGTTTGCGGAAATTTTTGATGGCTTCTCCATCGGCTCCAACGATTTAACGCAGTGTACATTGGGATTAGACCGCGATTCCAAATTAATCGCCCATGTGGGCAACGAGCGTAACAAATCCGTGCACCGCTTGATTGAAATGTTAATTAAAGAAGCTCATGCCCGCGGCCTTAAGGTGGGAATTTGCGGCCAAGGACCAAGCGACTTCCCGGATTTCGGTGAATTTTTAGTGGGCCTTGGCATAGATTCCATTTCGCTTAACCCGGACACGGTTCTTAAAGCCACCATTAAGATTGCAGAAGTGGAAAAGAAGTTGGGGAGATAATTGGTTAGAGTCAGGAATATGGAATTATGAATCACGAAGAACAAATACAAAAAGCAGCTGCTCTTATTCATCCTAAAAAGATGAAGGATGGTTTATTCGCTGATGTTGGTTGCATACTTGTTTCTGACCAAGGCCAATTTTATTCAGGAGTATCCGCGGCTACTGGTTCTAATGCAATTTGTGCAGAACGGATGGCTGTTGGTGCCATGATCACAGGCGGAGAATATAAAATAAAAAGAATAGTTGCGACATGGAAAGATGAAGCTGGGAATATTTTTGTTATTCCGCCTTGCGGAAATTGCCGACAGTTTATGCGGGAAGTAGATGAATCAAATTTGGAAACTGAGGTGGTAATGGATAAAAATCAAACAGTTATAATTAAGGAATTATTGCCTTATTATGACTGGTGGAAAAAACAAGAATAAATGGGATAATGGTAAATTTGTAAGGCTGAAAATGGCATCTCAGACCGATTTTTATTAGTTAAGCCTATCAATATGTTAAATCAGTCTGCTGACGACCGTATTAATTTATAATGCGATATAAAAAATAAACGTTTTCTATTTCAAGTAAGGCAGAAGTCAACGATTACAGCCTTACATAAATACCATTAACCCGAATAAATTGTTGAGATTTTGAATCAAAAAAATCCCGACTTAATAGTCGGAATTTTTTGGCGGAAGCGGAGGGATTTGAACCCTCGAGGGCTTTGACACCCTGCGCGCTTTCCAAGCGCGTGCACTAGACCACTATGCGACGCTTCCACGTCATCTGATTACTCAAATCCCAATTAGTTTACCATATTTGGGCTACTTTTGTCGAGGTTGCGGGTAGGGGGTTTTACAGGTAAAATTAGGGTAACTATGCAAGACAATACTTTACAAGAAATTAAAGATAAGCTGGACGTAGTTGACGTTATTTCCGGCTATATTCCCGTTAGAAAAGCGGGGATGAATTTTAAGGCGCCTTGCCCGTTCCATAATGAAAAAACCCCGTCTTTAATTATTAGTCCGCAAAAACAAATTTGGCATTGTTTTGGCTGCGGCGAGGGTGGTGACGTATTTGGTTTTGTTATTAAATATGAGAATCTGGAATTTAAAGAGGCGCTAAAATTATTGGCCGGTAAGGCAGGGGTAACTTTGCCGCAATATCATAGCCAAGATAAAGGAGCGGTTGATGAAAAAGAATTATTACTTAGAATAAATAATTTTGCCGCACGTTACTACCACGAAGTGTTAACGACCAGTTCCGCCGGACAGCAGGCTTTGGCGTATTTAAAAAATCGCGGGTTGACCGACGGCACCATAAAGCAATGGCAGATTGGTTACGCGCCGGAAGAGTTCCATTTTTTGGAACAGGCGTTGGTAAAAAAGAAAGTCGCCCTAAATGATTTGGTAAAAGCCGGAGTATCGGCAAAAAATGAACGCGGACAAATATATGACCGCTTTCGTGACCGGGTAACTTTTCCGATTTGTAATTATTTTGGTGACGTAGTCGGTTTTACCGCGCGGATTTTGGTTGATGATAATAAGTCCGTCCTGCGCTACTCGGGTGCAGGGCAAGCTAAATACATCAACAGTCCGGAAACGTCAATTTATAATAAAAGCAAAACTTTATTCGGTTTGAATTTTGCCAAAGAAGCTATTCGTAAAAAAGATGAAATGGTTATTGTAGAAGGACAGATGGACTGTATAAGTTTGCATCAGGCGGGGTTTAATAACGTAATCGCATCCAGCGGTACGGCCTATAACGAAAGCGCTGTGGATTTTACTTCTGCCAGACGCTTGAGTAAAAATGTAAAATTGTGTTTTGATTCCGATTCGGCCGGACAAATAGCATTAAAAAAAACCGGCGAGATGCTACTTAAGCAGGGCTTCCGGGTAAAAGTTGTCAGTTTGGTGTCGGCAAAAGACCCGGATGAATTGGTGCGTAAGAGTCCGGGGTTGTGGGAAAAGGCCGTTTCGGGAGCGGTCTGGTTTTTAGATTACTATATAGAGCTAGCAGCGCAAAAATTTTCGGCCGGCTCAGTGGAACAGAAATTATTTTTAAACGAACAAGTGGTGCCGTTTATAGGTTATATAAACGACGGGCTGGAACAAGACCACTATATTCATAAAATTGTTTCCGGTTTCGGAGTTTTTGAAAGAACCTTAAGAGGGGAAATAAAAAAACAAAATACTGCCGTTCCGGCAAAAAAAGAATTATCTGTTCAACAAAAATTGTCCGGTGCTTTGTTACTGCAAAAAGAAGTTTTGAGTGCCTTGCTTTATAGTAAGGATTTCTATAATCAATTTGCTCAGAATATTGAAAGCGCGGACTTTGAAAACGAAAAAATTAGAAAATTGGTTTTGGCTTGGATAAGCTCAAATGGGCAAGATGAGAGCGTCAAGGCAGACGGGGTAGCCAAAGAAGCCCTTTTTATGGTAGAATCACAACTAGACGAGCTCTCCGGGGATGAGAGTAAAATGCAAAAAAACTTGGCAGAAACTTTTAAACTCTTTAAATTAAGCGCAATTAAGCGCCGCCAGCTGGAATTGGAAGCCGAAATTAAAGCGGCCGAAACAGCAGGTAATAAACCAAGAGTGGAAGAGCTCGGCAGAATTTTTGCAGGTTTACTTATTTCCAGAAAGCAATTTGAATAGTTAATTAATTTATCAATTTTCATGGCTTCAAAAAAGAAAAAGGCAATAAAGGCTAAAAAAAAATCTAAGCCGGTAAAGAAAAAACATTCCAAGAAATTGGGGAAAAAACATTTTAAGGCAAAGACAAGTAAACTTAAAGCTAAAATAGTTTTAAAAAAACAAAATATTTCGGAGACGGGTGAAAAAACAGCAGAAATGGAAAAGCTTTTGGTACAGTTAATGGAAAAAGGGGCAGAACGCAGTTTTGTTACCGAAGCTGAAATTTTGCATGCGTTTCCGAATTTTGAAGACGACATTACCGGCCTAGAGCAGGTAATGGATGCTTTGGATAAGCGTGGTATTGAAGTGGTTGACCAGGAAGTGGCTAGTGTTTGGGAGCAAAATAAACCCGTCGAGGGTGCGGAAGAAAAGCCGGTAAAAGGTAAGGGAAAAAAGTCCGGCAAGGCCGTGTCTGCTCCGGGCAGGAAAAAACAGGACGATACAATAGACGCTTTTGACCTTGGTGATATTTACGATGACAGCATTCAAATGTATTTGCGGGAAATCGGTAAAGTTTCCCTTTTGCGTGGCGAGGAGGAAGTGGAATTGGCCAAGAGAATTACCAAGGGTGATGTAGTAGCCAGAAAAAAACTTACTGAAGCTAATTTAAGATTGGTGGTTTCTATTGCCAAAAAATATATGGGCCGGAATTTAGGTTTGCTGGATTTAATTCAGGAAGGTAACTTAGGTTTGTTCCGCGCCGTTGAAAAATTTGACTGGCGCAAAGGTTATAAATTTTCTACTTACGCTACCTGGTGGATTCGTCAGGCCATTACCCGAGCCTTAGCCGACCAGAGTAGAACCATTCGTATTCCGGTGCATATGGTGGAAACTTTAAATAAGTACGCTCAAGCCGAGCGGTCCTTGGTGCAAGATTTAGGGCGCGAGCCATTGCCCGAAGAAATTGCCGCTGAAATGGGTATTGAAGTGGAAAAAGTTTATCATTTGAAAAAGATTTCTCAGGAAACCGTTTCCATAGATTCTCCGGTGGGGGAAGACGACGGGGAAGATTCCTCTTTGGGAGATTTTATTGTGGACGAAGAAACCACCAAGCCAAATGAAGTCGCCGGCCGGCAAATTTTGAAAGAGTACGTGGGGAATATTTTAAATGATCTTGACCCCAGAGAGCAGAAAATTTTAAAAATGCGCTTTGGGCTGGAAGATGGCGTAACCCACACTTTGGAAGAAGTCGGCGAAGAGTTCGGGGTTACTCGCGAGCGTATTCGTCAAATTGAAAGCAAGGCATTAGAGCGAATTAGAGAGCATGTAGATATAAACAAATTGAGAGATTACTAGATTTTACGAAGTACGAATTAGTATGAATATACGAATAAAAACCACTCGCCAAAAGCGGGTGGTTTTTGTAAATATCCTATATTTACAGGGGAAAAAATGTTTTTTGGCTGGGTTAAAATGGCTTTGAGGGTTATCCACCATTTAACTATTGCTAAAGATTTTTAGCAGGCGTAAAATTAAGGTAGAAAGGAAAGAGAATAGATGATTAACAGTTACGGGTTCGCCCAGGCAGCTTTTCGTCCCAATCAAATTGGGTACGAGCGATAAGCCTTAAGGCGGCTAAGCCTTGTATCTAGTTCATCTAGAAAAATAGAAAAATCGCTATGGAAAAAGCTAGCCTGAAATAAACCCCTTCTATCCATATATGGACGAGGGGGTTTATTGTTTGCGAGATATTTGTGTTTTTGGTTAAAAATTATTTTAGTCAACTACCCCACATATGTGGGGTAGTTGACTAAATTGATACCAATCTGTATCTAAAGGCGAAAGAACTCTTTAAATTTTGGCAACTTGAATAAAACGCCAAAACAGCCTAAAATAAAAGTATTATATAATACATTCTATAATATATGCCCACCCAAACTTTAAAGAATAGAAACATTCGTAAACTAATGAAAATGGCCGGTAAATCCATAGTTGTGAGCCTACCCATTGAATTGGTTAAAGAGTTAAAGTGGAGAGAAAAACAGCGGGTGGTGGTAAAAAGAGTCCGCGGGGGCTTGTTGATTAAGGATTGGAAAAAATAGATGGCCTGTTGACTATCTATTTTTTGTGCTATCATTTAATTATCGCCTACAGATTAGTTTACTAAATTTTGGTTTAGCGCTTTCGTCTTTTTTTGGGTTCAAAAAGGGGCGACGGTGCCAATAGCGCTTAACCGTTTGGTAAGCATATCTGTTGGGCGATCACCGTCGTCCCTTTTTGATTTTTAGGACCTTTAGAGGTATGATTTAAAGAGTTAAAGTCTTATTTAAAACAAATATGTTTGTTTTCATAGACGAAAGCGGAATACATAAACAAGACGGTCAATCCACCACGGCATTGGTCTATGTTCAGGTTGAGCATTTAGAAACCCTGGACGGGGCAATTTTAAAAGCCGAAAAGGATTTAAGAATAAAACCGTTTCATTGGCGCGAAGAAAGCTGGAAAATAAGACAAGCATTTTTGGAATTACTTATCAAACAAGAGTTTACAGTTAAAATTTTTGTATCCCAAAATCCTTTTACAGAAGAAAAGTTTGAAAATGGCGTAGCCTATTTATTATCAGATGGATATTTAAAAAATATTATTATAGACGGCAAGAAACCAAGGGGTTATATTTTAAGGCTAAAGAAAGTATTGCGTGATTCAGGTGTGTCTGTTGCAAAAATTCGTATGGGAAATGACAAGTCATTTCCCTGCTTGCGACTCGCAGATTTATTTGCCGGTATTATAAGGGCTTATTTTGATAACGCTCAAAACAAGGAGGCAAAAAAGCTTTACAAAATGGCCAAAATAAAAATTACCACCCTTACGGGTGGTCAGACATTCCAGATAAGCCGTCCTTGACGGTCGCTGCCACACGGGCATTTTTTTCCGGCGCCTTGTTATATATAAATGTTAAACCTTTTGAAGATTTTTGTCAAGCAAAAAATTTAATCATAATTAAGACCAAATATATGGGAAACAATACAAAAGAGAAGGAGTTTAAAAAGTTTGATGATTTTACTAATCTGTATGAGATTTCAAAAACTTTGCGGTTTGAGTTGAGGCCAACCGAGGATACAAAGAAAATGTTGGATGATGCAGATGTCTTTAAAAAAGACAAGCTAATTCAAAAGAAGTACAAGGAAACTAAGCCATTTTTTAATCAACTTCACAGAGAGTTTGTAAATGAAGCTCTTGAAAATGTAGTATTATCAGGGTTAGAAAATTATTTTATAGTACTGCAAGAGTGGCAAAAAAATAAGAAAGATAAAGACATAACGGCCAATCTTTTGTTGAAGGAAAAAGATTTAAGAATTGAGGTTAATAATTATTTTAATAAAAAGGCTGAAAAATGGGCAGCTCTATATTCAAGATGTGGATTAAAAAATAAAGATATTGAGATTTTCTTTGAAGAAGGTATTTTTGGTTTGTTAAAAGAACGGTATGGCAAAAACGATAAAGCTGAAATAAAAGACGAGGTAACAGGAAAGGTTATTTCTATTTTTGACCAATGGAAAGGCTTTACTGGGTATTTTACAAAATTTCAAGAAACAAGAAGGAATTTTTACAAAGATGACGGCACATCCACAGCACTTGCAACACGTATTGTTGACCAAAATTTGAAACGATTTTGCGAAAATTTACAAGTCTTTAAAACAGTAAAAAGCAAAATAAATTTTACAGAATTGGAGAAAAATTTTAACATTTCAATTGAAAATATATTTAAGCTTGACCACTATAATCACTGTCTCTTACAAGATGGCATTGATTTTTACAATAAAGTTTTGGGGGGAGAAGTAAAAGATGATGGAGAAAAATTAAAAGGCGCAAATGAGCTTATAAATAAATACCGCCAAGATAATAAAAATGAAAAACTCCAATTTTTTAAATTGTTGGGAAAACAAATTTTAAGTGAAAAAGAAGCATTTAGCATTGGAATTGAAAATGAACAACAGTTTTTTGAAGTTCTACAAACTTTTTATCAAAAAGCTAAAGCAAGAATTGTTGTTTTCCAGAATCTTTTTTCGGACTTTATATCGAAAAATGAAAATTATAATCTTGAGCAGGTGTATATTTCAAAAGAAGTATTCAATAGGTTATCTTATATGTGGACTTCGAAAACAGAGGTACTTGAGTCTTGTTTGTACGAAGCCATGAAGAAAGACAAGCCAACCGGTTTAAAATACGAGAATGCTGATAATAGTTACAGATTTCCGGATTTTATAGCTTTATCCTATGTTAAAGTGGCTTTAGAAAGCGACCAAGCAAAAGAAGAAAAAATAAAGTTATGGAAAGAAAGATATTACGAGCCTAAAGAGAGCGGGAGCATCCTATTTGAAGGAGAGTCTAATT
This sequence comes from Candidatus Doudnaibacteriota bacterium, assembly GCA_038249015.1. Taxonomy (GTDB): domain Bacteria; phylum Patescibacteriota; class Doudnabacteria; order UBA920; family UBA920; genus PALSA-1336. The sequence continues at coordinate 9,728 of JBBRWU010000035.1, forward strand.
GGGACCAATTTTTGAAGATTTTTAAATTTGAGTTTGAATCACTTTTTGAGCGCGAAATAAGCGCCCAGAGTGGAAAGAAAGAAAAGATTGGGCACAAGGTTTTTGAAAAAAAACTTGAAGAACTCTTACAAAATAAGCCTTTTGTTATAAATCAAAATTCAAAAGTGGTGATTAAAGATTTTGCCGATGAGGTGCTTTCTATTTATCAAATGGGGAAGTACTTTGCTTTGGAGAAAAAACGACAGTGGGTTGATATATACGAAACAGGAGATTTTTATAACAATCCTGTTTTTGGATATAAAGTAAAATTTTATGACAATGCTTATGAAGATGTTGTGCAGAAATATAACGACTTGAGAAATTATTTAACAAAGAAGCCATATAGCGAAGAAAAATGGAAACTTAACTTTCATAGCGGTACACCAATCAAATACACAACCCGTGGGATGATTTTTAGAAATACAAAGATCGGTAGGTATTATTTGGGTGTTTTAAAAAAAGGAGTTTCAAAGCCGAAGGATTTTGAAATAAGCAAACAGAATACAACATCTGATGATGAGTATCAAAAGATGACAATACAACAATTAAAATTTCAAACGCTTGCGGGACGGGGTTATATAAGAGATTTTGGTGTTAAGTATAGTAAGGATCCAAATGGAATTCAAAATTTGCAGACGCTTATAAAAAAACAATATATCTCAAAATACCCTGCTTTGAAAGTTCTTGCCGAGAGAAAATTCACAGATAAAAAGATTTTTGACGCTGAAATCAAAAATGCTTTATTGGAAGCCTATAGACTTGAATTCAATCCAATCTCACAAAGTTACATTTTGGAGAAAAATAAAAATAGTGAACTTTATTTATTTGAAATTCACAATAAAGACTGGAATTTAAAACAAGGGAAAAACAAAACCGGTACAAAAAATATCCATTCAATATATTTTGAAGGGCTCTTTACAGAAGGGTCAACTTTAAAATTAAATAATGAAGGGGCGGAAGTTTTTTATCGTCCAAAGACTGAAGAGGAAAAGCTCGGGTACAAAGTATGGAATAAAACTGGCTGGACCCCAAATGATAAAAAAATTGAAGGTGCAGTAGTAAATCGTAAGAGGTATGCTGAAGATAAAATTTTTTTTCACTGCCCC
>JBBRWU010000036.1:0-10593 GCA_038249015.1 Candidatus Doudnaibacteriota bacterium
ACTTCTTGGCTTCCTGAAAATTTTTTTGCCGCTTCCTTATTCATTATTTTCCTTTCGTTCAGGGTACAGTCCCCTATGAAATAATAATTATCCTGACAAGGATATTATACTCTGAACTAAAGGTTTAGGCGTGAGGGGGGGGTACGGTTTCATACCAAAGTTAGCCACTAGCAAACTAAGCTAGGGAGATCCGGGTTAAGCCAACACCATTTGTAGGAAAGCAAACTGCATTTCGGTGACGGTGGCCTCTAGCCCGGGCCGCAATCATCGGCTCATTTTCATTTTGAGCCAATAATATCCGCCCGTCAGCACCTACCGGGCTAATTAATGGGCGTTCCCAACGCCAAGTTATTTCCATCTCCTCCGGAAATGGCGCCCACCTTGAGCTAATACAAGGTGGGTCTTTTTTATATTAAGCGGTTTCCTGATATAATTATTTAAAAGAAGGCGAAGGATAATAAATAATTAAGATTAAGAAATAAAATTAAAATGTTAAAAAAGATAGTATTGAATCTTGAGGCGCATCCGGCCTTCGCTAAAGCTACGGCGGATTGCTTACATTTATCGAGAATGGAAAAAATTTGCAAGGGGGGAAAATTATGTTAAAGAAGATAGTTCTTGATCTCGAGACGCAAAAATCTTTTCAGGAAGTTGGCGGACGGGGAAAAAACCATTTATTAAAAATTTCCGTGGTCGGAATTTACGATTACTCTACAGATAAATACTCTACTTACGAAGAGCACGAATTACCAAAACTGGCGCCACTTTTGCAAACTGCCGACCAAATAATTGGGTTTAATATAAAAGATTTTGACTTTGAGGTTTTGAAACCCTATTTAAATTTTGATATTTTTAAAATACCGTATTTGGATATTTTGGAAGAAATTGAAAAAGTTATAGGTCATCGGATTAAACTGGAACTGGTGGCACAAGGCACTTTGGGCAGCGGCAAATCCGGTAACGGGCTCGAGGCGATTTTGTATTATAAAAACGGCCGGTTTGATTTGCTAAAAAAATATTGCCTGGATGACGTTAAAATTACTAAGCAAGTTTACGATTATGCCTTAAATAACGGTAAATTATTGTATAAAGATTTTTTTAAGACCAAAGAAATTCCAATGAAAATTGCGGATGCGGTTTCGCGAACCGGGGTAATGCATCAGGCGCCGCTTTTTTAGAATTAAGAATCCGGAATTATGAATTAGGGATTAAGCCTTTATTCATAATTTATAATTCATGATTTGTCAAAGAAATAAATTAGCGGTTGGTTTGTTAGTAATTGTCGGCTTATTGTATTTTCTAGCCCGGGTTTTTTCCGGCAGTTTAATATTATCGCAAAGTTTTTCCGTAGGTTTTTTTAGCATCCATTATTACGGAATTATTATGGCACTAGCCGTAGGAAGTGCGTTTTATTTAGCCGTAAAAAGGTCGCCGGTTTTTGGAATAGACCCAAAACTTGCGGAAGATTTACTTTTTTGGACAATTTTAGGCGGGTTCATTGGCGCGCGTTTGTATCACGTGGTTTCATCCCTCCGCTATTATTTTCAAAACCCGGCCGATATTTTAAAAGTCTGGAACGGCGGTTTGTCCATCTACGGCGCTTTGTTAGGGGGGCTGGTAACTTTATTATTTTATCATCGCAAAAAAATAACACCCCCTAGTCCCTCCTTAGAAAGGAGTGGGGTACTGCAACTTCTAGATTGGTTAATTCCTTCAATAGTTTTAGGACAAATTATCGGGAGGTTTGGTAACCTGTTTAATTATGAGGCGTATGGCTACCCTACAAATTTACCTTGGAGAATGTTTGTCCCGGCGCAGTTTCGTCCCGAAACTTATTTACAGAACAGTTTTTTCCATCCGTGGTTTATTTATGAAGTGCTTGGTAGTATACTTATTCTTTTTTTGATATTAAAGTTAATTAATTTGAAATTTATCGGCTCATCCGCATCCGGCAAGGCTCGAGCAGGCACGCTTTTCTTTTCTTACCTTTTATTGTATAATAGTTTGAGGTTTTGTTTAGAGTTTTTAAGAATTGACAGCACTTTTGTTGGTGCTTTTAGACTAAATGCAGTAATGAGTTTAGCATTAATTCTATTGGCTGCCGGTGGATTATTTACCTTAAACCAGAGATGCTTAAAAGACACAAATTAACTTCATTTTGTATTGGACTGCTTTTTTTAATTGTTCTGCAAAAATTTGCCACCCCGCAGCCGATTTTTCGGTTTTTGCTTCCGGCTTTTTTAATTTATTCTTTGTCGGTATTTTTTTACAATAATTGGTATTTAAAGCAAATACAAAAATATAGCCTTTGGGTAAGTTTAAAGATAATGTTGCTTTTATCCGCGGCTTTCGGACTTTTTTTAATTATCCCGACAGAGGGATTTAGAGGATTATATTTAATTATCACAGTGGGTTTAATTTTTTTAAGTGAGATAGTACTCGGAAAAGAAGGGGAAAATATTTTACTCAATGAGATTTTAATTATCGCGTTCGGTCTATTTCTTACATTCTCAGCATTTAATCAATACATTCCTACGTTTGGCGTGGTGTACGCCATTGGTGTATTTGTAAGTTCTTTTATACTTACTAGGTCTTTTTATGAATTATTACCCCAAGAAGGATATTCTAAAATCGTCGGTTCGGTTGCCGTAGGTTTATTTTGTAGCGAAATTTTTTGGGTATTGAATTTTTTACCGTTTCATTTTAGTGTCCAAGGAATTTTATTATTTAATATTTTTTATCTTTGTTTAATTTTAAACTATTATCATCAATTTCATAATTTAAATCTTAAAAAAATTCAATTTCATTTGCTATTAATAACGGTATGCAGTGTAGTTGTATTATTATTTACGCCGTGGAATATTATTCAATAAGTATTATATGAGTAAAAAACAAATCGCATTTTTGGTGACAGTGTGTGTATTGGCAGGATGGCTTTTTAATTTATTGGCAGGCCGATTCCTCACCGCAAAACTTTCTACTTGGCCCATGCTAAACCGGCTGCAATTTTTAAGCCCACAGGCCCCGATAGTTATTAACAACAAAGAGACCGTAAGAGTTAGCGATAGCGGAGATGTTGCTTTGGCAGTTGCCGGTATTAGGTCTAAAACAAGCACGGTTGTTCAGGTTATAGCGGGTTCTGTTCAGGTTTTAGGCAATGCGATTAATTTAACCAGTAACGGAGATTTTGTTACCGGAAGCGCGACTTTTCCTAAATCCGGAGGGGATGTTTATGTTGTCTTAAATGACGGCATAACGGCAAAAATAATTTTACAGAAAAAAGATTTAGCCACCGCCTTGGTATATTTTAAAACTAATCTTGACAACGTGCCTACGGCAAACTTTGGCAACTCAGCCGATTTGTCCCCCGGAGATAAGTTGGTTTTAGCCCAAAAATCTTTGCAAAATTTTTATAATAAAGCATATCTAACCTCTGTAAACGGAGCACAAAAAGATGTGGCGGGGATTATTTTTGACAGTGATATTTTAAAGCGCGGGTTTACGGCAGAACTTGGCGACCCCCGAATTAGCGGCGAAGTGGCTGTTAATGCAGGAGGTGAAATTGTCGGAATTTATAACGGCCTATGGTTGGTTTCGTCCGATGTCTTAAAGCAATCTATTTCCTTGTATTTAGGCGGTTCGGAAAAAATTTTAAGGCCCGAATTCGGGTTTAGGTATTTATATATTTCATCGGTTGAAAATAAGCTAGCTGGAATTACCTCGGGAATATTGGTTAAAGAAGTGCAAAATGCTTCCGCTGCTCATAGTGCCGGACTTTTAGCCGGAGATGTAATTGTAAAAATTGGCGACCGGCAGACAATAGGGGATGTTTTGTTGGACGAGATTTTACAGCAGTATAAAGCGGGAGATGTTGTGTCTTTTTCAATCATACGAGGAAAAAATAGTTTAAATCTTAATTTAACGGTTGGAGAATTAAAATAATAAATTTAAAAAAATGGAAATTAGCAAACTCTCAGTTGAAACAGCCAAGAAAGTTCAAACTTTTGATAGTAATGGTAAGCCTAATGGCTGGTTAATGGAATTGTATAAAGATAAAAACACCGGAGAAAAAACGGAAGGTTATTTAACCGCGGCACTGCCCGGCGCTTTTAAGGGTTACCATTTGCACCGCGTTCGCGTTGCGCGTTATGTTGCGCTTAAGGGGAAAATGAAAATTACCACTTACGCTCAGGAAAATGGTGCGTGGGTAAAAAGCGAAACCGTACTGGAAGCCGGCGTACCTAAGCGGATGTTTATTCCGAAAAATATTGCCACGGGCTTGGAAAATATCGGCACAGAGGAAGCTTGGCTAATTAATTATCCCGACCCGGCTTATGACCCGGCGCTTAAAGACGAGCAGGTAGAATACACCCAAGAAGAGCTGGAAGCTGGTGTGGTAAAATAATTGAGAAAAATTGACAAAATTAATTTTACATCAGGATAAATTTAGAAAATCCCGCGGCGGATATTCCCGATTGTTGAAAGTTAGATGCTTCAATTGTAATCATCAAATCTGTTTATATCAAAAAGATGGCCCCGGGCCTTTAAAAAGGTTGTATGAAGACAGGATTTTAATCCCAAAAATTGTATGGAAACAAAATAAAAAAATTTTATGCAATAAATGCCGTCGCTGGTTGGGTGTTGCACATATTTATTTAAAAGAGTCACGGCGTTGTTTTATTTTATTTGAAGGCGAAATATGTAAGAAGGTTGTGAAATTATGAAACTTTGGAAAAAATTAAATAGCAAAGTTGTTTATAAATCACCCCGATTTATAATTCGTGAAGATGCGGTAATTTTACCGGACGGCTCCGAGGGAGAATATTTTTACAGTGTGAGCGGAGCGGGTGTGGTGATTATCCCGTTTGACGGGGAAAAAATTTATTTGGTTAACCAATTCCGATATGTTTTAGGCAAACGGCTTTGGGAATTGCCAATTGGTCGAGCGGAAAATGTTAATTTTTTAGCTCAGGCAAAAAAAGAATTAAAAGAAGAGACAGGGCTTAGTGCAGATAATTGGAAATATTTGGGTATGTTTTACCCAACCCCCGGAAGCGGTAAAACAGAAGGAAGGGTATTTTTAGCGCAAAACTTGCAGCCGGGACAGCATAACCGGGAACCGAGCGAAGTGGATATGGTTATGAAAAAATTTACTTTAAAAGAAATCGACCAAATGATTTTAAAAGGAAAGATTGCCGACGCTTGGACTATTTCGGCGTTTTATTTACTTAAACTGAAATTTAAAATATGAGTAATATACTGTCCGCCCAAGGCGGAAGAATTTTAATTACCGGTGGTGCCTGGTTTACCCAGCACCGCCTACTCAGAGTATTAATCTAAGATTTATTTTGGAATATTGATTATGAATAATCAAAAAAAAATACTAATTACCGGCGGGGCCGGGTTTATAGGAAGCAATTTGGTCCATTATTGGGTGAAAAAATATCCAAGCGATGAAATTGTAGTTTTGGACAAACTCACGTATGCCGGGAATTTGGAAAATTTATCTGCGGTTAAGGATCGCATAAAATTTATTAAGGGCGATATTTGCAATTTATCGGACGTAAACAAAGCCATGAACGGTGTGGGCACGGTTGTGCATTTTGCCGCAGAGTCCCATGTAGACAGGTCAATTTTGGGGCCGGAAGAATTTGTTCGGACCAATGTTTTAGGTACCCAGGTTTTGCTGGAATCAGCCAAGCTAAATATGGTAAAGCATTTCCATCACGTATCTACTGACGAAGTTTTTGGCCAAATTGCTTTAGATTCAAGCGAAAAGTGGACGGAAAATTCTCCGTATTTGCCCAGGAGTCCTTATTCAGCTTCTAAAGCGGGCAGCGACCATTTGGTGCGAGCCTATTTTAGCACTTATGGGTTGCCGATAACCATTACCAATTGCTCCAACAATTTTGGCCCGTACCATTTTCCGGAAAAATTTATTCCGCTGGCCATAACCAATTTGTTGGAAGGTAAAAAAATCCCTGTTTATACGCCGGGCAATCAGGTGCGCGATTGGTTGTATGTAGAGGATCATTGCAAAGCGATTGATTTGGTTATAAATAAAGGCCGGGTGGGTGAAGCATATTTGGTGGGGGCTGACCACAAAGAATACTCCAATTTGGAAGTTGCAAAAATGATTGCAAAACTAATGGGTTACGGTGAAGAGATGTTGGAAATTGTGGGCGATAGACCCGGGCATGATGTGAAATACGCTATTGATTCCGGTAAAATCCGTGAGGAGCTGGGTTGGAAGCCGGAAGCGGAGTTTGAGGACTATTTAAAGCAGGTCATTGAGTGGTATAAAAATAATCAGGCGTGGTGGAAAAATATAAAGTCCGGAGAGTACCAAAAATATTACGAACTAAATTATACTTCAAAACAATAATGCAAAATAAAGTTTTAATTTTAGGGAGTAAAGGCATGCTGGGCGGACAGTTGATGCAGGTTTTCGGCGAGTCCGCTGTTGGCTGGGACAGGGAAGAATGCGATGTTACAAATTTGCAAGATTGCGCAAAACGGATTGAAGATTTTGGTAGCAATTTGCCCGCTGTTATTAATTGTGTGGCGTATAACGATGTTGATAGCGCGGAAGAAAAATCTGCCCTAGCTTATTTGCTAAATACCGAAGTGCCAAAAAATTTAAGCATAATTTGTAAACAATTAAATATCCTGTTAATTCATTTTTCTTCCAATTATATTTTTGGCGAGGGGAAAGGGGAGTATGTGGAAAACGACTTACCCAAACCGCAATCAATTTACGGAGAAAGCAAACACCAAGGCGAGCTGGAAATAATTAAAAATACGGATAAATATTATATTATTCGCACCTCCGTGCTGTTTGGACCTAAAGGCGAAAGCGAACTGGCAAAGAAAAGTTTTGTTGAACTGATGATTGAGCTAAGTCAAAAGCAAAGTAAACTTAAAATTGTGTCAGATGAGATAAACAGCTTAACTTATGCTTCGGACTTAGCAATCCAGACAAAAAAAATATTGGATGACAAAATGCCGTTTGGGGTATACCATATAGTTAACAGCGGGCAAGCTAGCTGGTTTGGTTTTGCGAAAGAAATATTTAAAATTGTTGGTAAAAAAATTGTCTTGGAACCGGTACCGTCGTCGGACTTTAAAAGATTCGCGAAAAGGCCCAGTAAGTCCGTTTTGCTAAATACAAAATTGCCAGCTTTGAGAGCCTGGCAAGAAGCACTAAGGGAATTTTTGATGAACAGTTTGTAGTTGGTAGGTAAGATTATCAATTAAAATCGTAAGAATATATCTATGCAAAAATTTAATAATTATCGTTTAGATGATTGGGAGAAATACAGGCAAAAATGGCAAAGGGAGCATTAATCAATTCCGGTATAGTAGCAATAATTAGGGAAGAAACATCAGTAGAAAATTTAAAAAATATTGAGGTTGGCGCAAATTTGCCATACGAAAAGTGGGGGATTTATGTGGCTGAGGATAAAATCAACGACGCAAAATTTTTACTGGATTCCATCTTGGGCGAAAAAGTTAAAATTAAACACGATACTCTGCCACGAAAAATTGTTAAGCCCTTTATCTGGCTTTATGTGTCCGCTTTTTTTGATTTTTGTAGCTCTAATGATTTATTCTCTGGCCCAGTATTTAAATTCAATAAGGTAAAAAATTATGAAAGGTATTATTCTTTCCGGCGGAAACGGCACCAGGCTTTATCCGCTCACCAAAATTACTTCCAAACAACTATTGCCGGTTTATAACCGACCGATGGTTTTTTATCCGTTGCAAACTTTGCTTAGGGCGGGGATTTCGGAAATTTTAATTATTGTGGCCCCCGATTATGCTGATGACTACAAAAAATTACTCGGAGATGGTAGTGAATTCGGATCTAAGTTTTCTTTTTTAATTCAAAATAGGCCCGAAGGCCTAGCGCAGGCTTTTATCTTAGGGCAGAATTTTATCGGTACCGATAGTGTGTGTATGATTTTAGGAGACAATATTTTTGAAGATGACTTTTCCCAAATTATTAAAAATTTTAAAACCGGCGGTCAAGTTTTTGCCAAAAAAGTAACAGACCCGGAAAGATTTGGAGTGGTCAAGTTTGACGAACAAATGCAGGTAATACAAATTGAAGAAAAGCCAAAAACCTACCTTTCGGATTACGCGATTACAGGGTTATATATTTACGATAATCGAGTTTGTGAAATTGCCAAAGCGGTTAAACCTTCCGCGCGGGGTGAACTGGAAATAACCGAATTACATAACTGGTATTTAAAACAAAACGAATTAAAAGTGGATATTGTTCAAGGTCAGTGGTTTGACGCCGGAACGTTTGAGTCTCTGCACCTGGCGTCGGCCATGGAATATAAAAAATCATTAACTAACTCATAAAATGCACGCCAAAACGCAAAAAATTATTTCGTCTATTTTGTTGGGCTTTGTTGTGATTGCCGGTTTTTTATCTTTAATTTATATATTAAATTTAAACCAGCCGAGTTTGTTTTTAAAAACCGCCGCATACATTTGGCTTTATTTAATGGTACATATTGCTTTAATTTATGACTTGCATTTTAAAGAGCGCGGTAGCTGGAAGCGCGCGGTTATAAAACATCAAAATTTGGCCTATGGAGTAGTACGTAGCTTAAAGATATTTTTTTCCGCACTTTTTGATAGAGTATGTCATTTAAGAAAAATTACTTTTTTAAGCCACTGGCTAAATTATTTAATTTTACCTACGGTAATTTTTTGGGGCACAGTAGGAGTATTTTATGTAAATTTTGGATTCTATAAAATTCAAGGTATTAAGGCTCTAATGTCCTCGGTGGCATTAATTTTGAATTTTTGGTTTTTAAAAGAAGTTTTTATACGGCAAAAAGAAGTAGTGGGTTCCGATATCTTTGTAATCTTGTCAGTGGTAAAAATTTACGCTGTAACTTTGGCTTATGCTTCAAGCCTGGCCGTGGTCAGACATTATTGCTTAAACCCAAAATATTTCGCAGTGGGAGTTTTCACTCTAACTTTTTTGTTAATATACCAGGCATTATTTCAACATAAATTCGTTAACGCAAAAAATCTTAGCATTAGCTTATTCATCGGATTAATTTTAGGAATAGCCGGTTATTTTTTGGTAATATTTTGGGGGTATAACTATTTTACAGGGGCGGTATTTTTAGCGGTCCTCTATAATTTGCTCTGGGGCTTGTTTCATTATAGTTTAGACAGGGCGCTAAATTTAAAAGTTTTTATGGAAATAGCAATTATTAGCCTACTGCTTGCTTCAATGGTGTTTGGCGTAACAAATTTTAAAGCAAAACTGCTTGACGGCTGTCAGTATAAAATTAGTTTATAGCCAGTACATAAATGCAATAATAATCATTGAAATCAACAACAATACCAGGTTGTTGATTTTTTTATCCAAGGACCCGATCTTTTTTTCAACAACTGCTTTTATATCGGAGAGCATTAATAAAAGTAATGCTACCCCACAAATTAGAATTAAATATCGATTGGCATTATAATCGTTTGGAGAAGAGCTTTGAGTTTGATCGACTAAGTCGGATAGGTTTTCTTTTAGCGTGGGGGTGGCTGGCGCAGAAGAGCTGGCGGATGAATGAGTTGTTTGCTGCAGGGTAAAATTCGGCTCGTTAGCCACTAAAGTTTCTTCTTGTCTTGGGGTTATAGGAGGGAATTTTGTTATTTCGGGAGCCGGAGTTTCCTTGGTAGGCAAAATGGGAGTGGTTGGTGCTGGAGCCGTCGGGGCTGGAGTGGTTGGTGCGGGTTTGGCTACCGATTTCACTTTTGGCGGGGTTACTTTTTGTGCAATTACAGGTTTTGTGGGGACAACTGGTGAGGGTTCCGGTTGTGGTTGTGGCTTTGGTTTATTTTGCGCCCCAAAAGTATTGGTAACTGCAGAATGGTATTGTCCATTTTGTGTGTTGCCAAAAGTCAGCCCCATCCCTTGGTCTTTAAAACCTTCCTGGATAATATTAGCCCGATGGGTTGGGCTGTTCATCCAGGCTGACATTAAGCTGTCAGTATCATAAAATTCAATGGCTAAATTTTCTCCCAGTTGGATATACGGAGTGTACCCAGCGGCTACAATTTTATCCCAAATATAGCGGCCATCCGGGTCGACATGGGCAAAATAGCGCCTGGATTGCATATCCTCGGATTTGCTTTGGGCAGCGTTGGTTAATTTGCCATTGGTATTTAAAAGAACCAAGTTTCTTAAAGAACGTTCCTTATTTACAGCATTCAAAATATTTTCCTGGCTTAAGTCTGAAGCCAAAGGTCTTTGGGGAGCAGGCCAAAATAGTGAGAGTAGTAGCTTCACAACAAGGAAAAAAAGGATTACTATTAAAAAAGCAGGCCTGGTAACTAGGCTTTTGTGGGTGCTAAAATTACTCTTATTTAAGGTGTTATCCTGCATAGCTTAATTTCATTCAACTATATTTTAGCATTTCTTCGTTTGACTTCTTGAATTCAGGAATTTAGTGCACCAGTTAGTTGTTTAAGTTCTGTCTCCAGAGCTTTGTTGAGAGTTAAATATCCGAGTTTCTTCCGCGGCCGGTTGTTCAGCTTTTCTTGGATATGATAGATGTCTTCATCGGTAAT
>JBBRWU010000037.1:0-10554 GCA_038249015.1 Candidatus Doudnaibacteriota bacterium
ACAATTAAAAAACAGGCCGAGTGGCCTGAGGTTCTGAAAAAATTGGGAATCGACGAAATTAAATATTTTGATTTTGAGGAAAAAACCGACTAAAAAGCACTAAAAACTAAACACCCAAGCACTAGAAATTAAACGGTTACGGTTGTCCGGTCTTCCTGTCTCTAACTGTCATTCCGGCATAAAAACGTATGAAGGGTTTTCCAATAACAGCCGGATTATCGGCAAATCGATCGTCTTTTGTCGTGTCTTCAATTATATATATGTATTTACTAAAAAGCACATGACCACAAAAAGAAACATTGCGATTACCTTCTTTATTTTCTGTGCCAACGCAAGATTTGAACCACTCCCGATCGTGATCCAAAATAGACAAAGTAACGATTGGTACTTCAAAACGCTTTTTTACAGCAAAAGTAATTTTGTCAAAACGGGGTTCAGGGACTGTATCTACTATTTTCATAGAGTCAACTACCACTTGCCTAGCTAGTTCATCTTGGGGAATTGGTGAATTTTGCATATTCGTATTTTTTATTTTTAACCCAGCTTTTTATTTACGACAAAATACTTAGCACTCAGCCGTGATTTATGTCTTGAACCCGACCAACTTGGCCGTCCTCAAACTGAACTTTAATCCCGTACGGGTGGAACTGAGAGTTAGTTAAAATTTTAGCTACAATTCCGCGGGTGAGTTGGCCAGATTTTTGATCTACCTTTAAGACCACGTCTACCGACATCCCTATTTTAATTTCTTCCCAATTTTGCCCGCTCATAAATTATTTTTTCCATCTTGGGGCAAAACCAATCATAAATGTATAAAACTTTGCCAAATATTTATTAATACCTTGCTTTAGCATACTCTCGTAACTAACTTTTTTAAATTCTTCCACATCTGTCCCCTCATAGCATAACTTGTCATTTTTAAAACAATAAGCGCAATACTTTTCCGACTCTCTCACTCCGGGGTCTTTACTAAAAGGCATTAAACAACTTTCACATTTTGTACATTCTTTTGCCATAAAATTATATTAAATATTCTTAAATATATTATACTACTTATTCAGCAAGATTCAAGCTATTATTAATTTGGTTCCGGACCTGTATACCAAAGGTTTCCTATAAGTTAACTAAAAACCCTTAATGAATCACCCCACAGCAAGCTGCGAGGTATCACTTGCAGACTGCAAAGGAGTTGCTATAAACCCCGGAGCAGAGCTCCGAGGAATATTAAGATTTAACTGGGTAATTTTAAAGGGTTATTTCACCAATGGTGAAATAACCCTTTAAAATTATTCTGTATATTATTGTCCGGTAGTGGTGCTTGTTGTAACCGGCGTTGTAGTGGCCGTAGTGGATACTTTACAAACTTGTAATTTACCCTCGCGACCGGATAATTCTTCTTTATTTGCTACTTTCCGTCCCTCTGACAATTTTGCCAAAGTTTCTTTTCTGGAAGTTTGAGCATTACCAACAGCATCTTTTCTTTTCTGAACTGCTGTGGCTACGGCAGTCTTGTAGGTTTCATTTGCTGTTTTTATAGCAGCATCACGAGTTTCTTTTGCAACCTTGGTGGCATCTTTAAAAGTTTGTTTAATTTGTTTTATAGTTTCCGGGGTATTGGAAGCGCTGGCTGAAAGCGCTGTTTTTCTGACCGAGGAAGCCGCTTCATAAGCGGTTTTAAAAACATCATTAGTAGATTTTACTGCAGTTTGCCTGGCATCTTGAGCGGCTTTAATTTCCAGCTTAAAGGCTTCCAATGCTATTTTGGTAGATGTCGAATATGTGCCTTGAACTTGCTTGAGTTGACCAAAATATTCCTGATCGTTTTCTTTAATTCTTTTGCGAAACTCTTCACGGGTTTGCTGATTTGTCTCAACACACTTTTTATATTCTTCCCTCTTTGCTTCCATCTGTTTTTTTTGCTCTTCTTTTTTTGCTTCTAACTCTTTTTTCATAGTTTCCCGTTCAGTTTGCAATTGCCCTTTTTTCTGTTCCTGCAAAGCCTTAATTTCTTCTTGCTTGGCTTTAATTGTCTCTTTCATCTTCTCTTGCTCTTTTTTGATATTTTCCTGAGCCTCTTTACGCGCTTGCTCGATGGTGGTTTGCACCCCCAAAATTTTGCCCTGAATATCAACAGAGCTAACCGCAAAAGTCGACACTGTGGGCAATAGCATACCAACACAGGCAACGGCAATAATACCGCCTCTTAATTGCTTATTCATTTATTTTTGTCTCCTTCCCCAAATTTAGGGAAATTAATTTCTTTCTATTTAGGACTTACGCTCTTGCCACTTTAACCCCGGCAAAGGCGGAGTCCGCAAGTGGCTTTGGCCAATTTCTTCGTTATCCCGATGAGTATCGGGATGCCTCGAAATTGTCTTTGAAAGTGTAAGTCCTACTATACATTATATCATATCGCTTGCCGAAGAAAATTGTTTCTTTTGCATAACTTTTAAAGCCGTAAACCCCCAAACGGCTGCCAAAATTGCCGCCACTCCACCGGCGGCAATCCCCCACCTCGGGCCTAAATGTTGTCCCAAAAAACCGATAATCGGCCCGCCAATTGGCGTGGAGCCCAAAAATACCATAGCCCACAATGACATAACCCGGCCGCGCATATCCGACGGACTTTCCGTTTGTAAAATTACATTACCCAGAGAGATTAAATTTATGGAAAAAATTCCCACTACGATCATAGCTAAAATTGCCTGGTTTAAAGTTCGGGCTACGGATACCAAAAGCATACTTACTCCCATTAAAACGGCGGCCTGGATTAACAACTTAAAACTGACTTTAACCCGACCGGCAGTATAGAAAGCGCCAATAACCGCGCCCGCACCCATAGCCGAAGTAAGCGCTGCATAAGCCGGCGCTCCTCCTTTAAAAGTAAGCTCCGCCAAAAGCGGTAAAGCCACCCGGAACTCATACACAAAGGTACCGATTATTGCCATCACAATTAAAGTATTTTTTAATGTGGGGTTGGACCGAATATATTTAAGCCCTTCTGTAAGCTGACCCTTGGTTTTCTGAGCCAGGCGAGACGGATGGAGTTCATCCTTTCTCATAAAAAATAAAGCCGTTAAAATTGCTATAAATGAAAACGCGTTAATAATAAAACATGAAGCTAACCCGACTACCACAATTAAACCCCCGGCCAGTGCCGGCCCAATGGCTCTGGCTAAATTAAATTGCGCGGAATTTAAAGAGATGGCATTGTTTAAATTTTCCTTATCAACCAATTCTATGACAAATGCCTGGCTGGCGGGATTATCAAAAGCATTAATAATCCCCGAAAGAGAGGCAATTACAAACACTTGCCAAAGCTTAACCCAATCTCCGGCAATCAAAATTCCTAACACTAAAGCTAAAATTGCGGAAGAAGTATTGGTAAAGACCAACATTTTTTTTTAGAAATGCGGTCAACTATTAGCCCCGCCCATGGGCCAATCAGCAAAATGGGTAAAAATTGAGTTGCCGCAAAAAATCCCAAAGCCGTTCCGGACTTAGTTAAAGTTAATACCAGCCAAGACTGGGCCACAGCTTGCATCCAGATACCGGACACAGACACTGCCTGACCGATAAAATAAAGTCGATAATTAAAAATTTTTAAGGAGGAAAAAGTTTTTCTGCCGAAATTTTTTACACTTTCCATAATTGCACAATAATTAAATCCAATAATACCCGCGGGGGAACAGAGCCGGTTTTTAATTCTTCATCTAAGGCTTTGAGCTTGGTAAGTAATCCAAGTACACTTGAGATGGAGAATCGTTGTGAGACCTTGGACATAATATACAATCTCCCCGATTTCCAACCTAAAATTTCCAACATTTCCGCTTCACTCTTTTTTTGAGCCAGTAAATCCTGCACCATGGCCATACTGCGAAACTGCTCGGAAAGAAGCGCATTTAACTGAATCACCGCGCCCTTTTCCTCACCTCCTGATTGTTGACGCAAAAATTTATCCATTAAGCTCAGTGCTTTTTGTTTATTGCCGTCGGCAATAGCATTGGTTAATTCAAAGGCGTCAATTTCTTCGTTTTGACAAACCAAACTGAAAATATCGGCTTCGGTAATCTCACCTCCGCCGGCATAGCTAATAAGTTTTTGCAGTTCATTTTCCGCCTGCCATAAATCATATACTTCCTTTACAGCCACAACTTTTCCGCCGGCTTTAGTTTCCTTGGCATTATCCCGTCCTAAGGCCCGGGCCAACACATCGGCCGAGCGCGAAGATAGCTTTCCCTTTAACCCTTGAGCGCGATTAATTAACCAACTATCCAGTTCCCTGCCGTGAGGCAAAACAAATTCTTTTATTTGAACTGTTTTATTTGCCAAAAGTTTTTTATTGTCTGCATTGCGCTTGTCTAATTTTTCTTCCAAAAAAACAATTTGATTTTTGGATTTGGACATCGCTCCAATACCGGCTTCGTTATTAAATAACCCGAGCATATTTTTTAACACATAGATCTTGGTTTTAGCAAATAAATCGGCTCCGGCCAAATCACTCATTGCCGGAGGATTTTCCTCATCCATAAAAAAATCCGCCTCAAGCCCCAAAGATTGCTCCAACGTAGCAATATATTGCCGTTTAGAATAATCATCTGGGCCTAAAAGCAGAATAAACATGTTAATCCTAAAATTTTAATAACACTTTTTAAATGGCGTGGCTTTACAGCCACGCTACTACAAAACAAAATGCCTCTATGCAATATCCTGGTGGGTCGGGTGGGGATCGAACCCACGACAACCTGCTTAAGAGGCAGGTGCTACTACCAACTGAGCTACCGACCCAAGTATATCCTATATATTTTAAAGCAAATTGACCGGCTTGGCAACAGTCTTCAATTTGCCCCATTTTCTTTCAATCAAATCAACTTTGGGAGCTATGTCCTCCAGTAAAACCTGGGTCCATCCATAAACTCTATGCCGCAAATCGGTACTACTTGGAACTTCAACTTTAATAGTGCCATAATACAAATTATTAGTTTTATAATTTTTACTTAAAGGTTTAATATAACTTTTACCAAAATTTTTTAAAGGAATCCCCGTAAGCTCCGACCAAAACTGCTTTATATGCTTTTCGTTTTGCTGTGGGTAAATATTCAATCTCCCCTTAAGTTTATTGGCGGAAATATTGAATATTTTTGTTAACCATTTTACCCAAAATAATATTAAATAAGGGTCTGAGTTGGTCATTTGAAACATTCCGCCCTTGCTGCCTTCCGCCCAATACAAAGCGGCGCCAAACAAACGATAACAATCAAGGCTGGCGGGTTTTTTAATTTCCGCCTTAGCTTTGGCTATAATTTCAGAAACTTCCCGTGCCCGCCTATGTTTCTGGCTTTGAGCGCCAAGATTTAAAATACCAATCTGCCTCGTATATAATATCCGGCGTTGATCTTCACTAAGAGGTACTCCTTTTAACCAAAAGCTTAAGGTGCTTTTTGATAGACCAAGTCGCCGCTTTATTTGCCCATAGCTTAAGCCTTTTTTCCTTAATCTTATAGCTTTAATTTTTAATTTTGTATATTCTTTCTCCATACCTCCATTATACCACACAGGACACATGGACTCAAAAAAATCCCCATCTTTTATTTTAATGTTTGGTGCGCCCGACAGAGTTTATCCACCTTCGGTGGATCTGCCTTTGGCGGAAACCTAACAATTTAAATTCTAAACTTACCCCATCACTTCTGGTGCACTCGGTAGGATTTGAACCTACTACCTCTTGGTTCGCCCCGTCACTTCTGGTGCTCTCGGCAAGATTCGAACTTGCTACCTCTTGGTTCGAAGCCAAGCGCTCTATCCAAATGAGCTACGAGAGCATAAACCAGAAGTGACGGGGTAAAAAATTAACTACGCATGTAGAAAGTCTCAATAATTATAACCTATGACTAGATTTTGCGCTATACAAGAAAAACGGATCATATGGAATAGTGCCATGGTTGTAAGTTAGCGGATTTAGGTCTTGGTATTGAACGACACCTTGAGCGTAGCTTTCATAACCCTTATACATTGAATAAAAACCATTCAGAGAGAAGCGAATAATCGCTTATATAAGGGACTCCTCACTTTGTTCGGAATGGTTAAATTCCATATGACCCAGAAAAACCCCTTAAACTTTGGGGTTTTGACAATTACACATTCCGTGATGCACTAAAAAAAGACAATTACCATTTCAAACTTCAGCTCTACATATTAAGGTAAGCCACATTATTTTGGAGCAAAAGGACTGGTAATAATATCAATTTTTGGCTGATATCCTTTCCCTTCCTGTATGCGGTTTACTGCCTTGCCGTAATCTTCAAAATTTATTCTGACCCCTTTTTCGTTCATAATCGATGTCGGATCCTTACGAATATTTAATACCACCTGTACTGAATTTTTAACTCGCATCACATCCAAAATAAGAATAACGAAAAAAATAAAAATAAATACCCAGCTCAAATTCTTAACCGCCTTTACTGTTAAATCTTTAAGAACTGAGAAATTGATTTTGACTAATTTATCCATAAAAAATAATTATTTTTTTATATAAAAACTGGCGCCTAAAACCGCGATAACATTGCCGTCTTCACCCGCATTAATGGCTAGGTCTTCGGTTTTCGTAACAAAACTTAAATTTTCCACCGCTTCAATAAACTTTACCACTTTCCCAAGCGGTCCGGATAAATAAATACTGTACGGAATTACAGCCAAATCCGTAATTGTTTTAGCTTTAGCCGCAGTGTCAGCAGTTCCGCTGACTCCGGTAAGTTGCATTGTCACACCCATTTGTTGCCCTAATGCTTCCAAAGTCTTAATTTCCGTAACAAGAGAGATGTCCTTACTGAAAAAACCCGTAGGTTGGTAGGATTTTTTAGCCAAATCATCCAAATCTTCTTTAGCCAGGCGATAACTTTCCCGCTCAACTTTAAGATTTACCAAATCTATTCTTTGCAGAGCCATGGTATTTAAAGTTTTTTTATTAGACTGGTCCAAAATATTAAAAAAATAAAAAAACATTAGCACGCTAATAACCGCCCAACAAACTAAGGCTAAAATAATTTTATTTTTTGCTTTCATTAACGGCATAAAATTACTCCAAAAGCTGACTCTGAATTAAAAAAGTAAAATGAAAGTTTATATTTGTAGATTTTGCCACATTTTCCAAAGGGTAATCAATCTTATAAAAATTTTTGCTGTCTTCTAAAATATTATTATACAATTGAATCACATTTTCCCGCGTGTCGGCATTCCCAGTTATGGTAATTGATTTTCTGCCACTATCTAAAACCATACTATTTATCCGAGTACCGGGCGGGGGCAAGAGAGCGAAGGCCTCCACCACCTTTGACCACTTAGGTGAAGCGCCGGCTAACTTATTAAAATCGGAAACTGTATTATTTACTGTTTTAATTTTGCTTTTTAAATCCGCATTTTCCTGCCTGTTGACCTGCCCCTGTAAATCGGTAATTTCCGTAGCAAAAACCTTGGCTTCAATTTGTAAATAAAATTTGGTCCCTAATTGTATTAAAAAAACCAAGGCAAAACTAAAAATTGACATCGTTGCGAATATCCATAACCCTCGCAACATGGCCTCATAGTGAATTTCGTGCTGTCTGGATTTTGGCAATAAATTAATCAACCTCATATTTTACTCCTCTCATTGCCAGGCCAATGGCGGTAACATAGCTTAAAGCGTCATATGAACTAATAATTTCTTCTTTAAGATTCGGTACATTTTTCCAAGGGCTTGACTGTTCAACACTTAAGACCCCGACATCCTGAAGCTGGCTTAATAAAACCTCAGGTAAACTTTTTAGTTTAGCACTCCCCCCTAACAAAACTACTTTTTGCACCTGCTTGTCTGAATGCTCCGCATGAAATTTTAAAATATTTTTTATTTCCGCGCTAAGACTACTTAACACCGGCATAACTCCGGTTTTAATATTCGGATATTCAGCTGTATTGGAAAGACCGACTTTTCTTTTTATTTCCTCAGCTTTACCGCTGGAAACCCCAAAAATCTTGGCTATACTTTCGGTAAAAGAATTGCCCGCAATGGGAATGGTTGAAGTAAATTGCAAATTACCGGCTTCGACCATTATTAAACTGGTACGCGTGGCCGCCAAATCTACCAATAAAACAGTCTCCCCCGCCTCCGGATTAACTAAAGCTCGGTGACAGCTTTGAGATTCCACTTCCAAAGCAACTGTCTTAAGACCTGCTTTGTCTAAAATATCCAGATAATTATCAACGAACTCTTTAGGCGTGGCAATCATTAATATATTCATTTTATCCCCGACTTGTCCGATTTTTTGCCAATCTACATAAACTTGGTCAAGAGGCATGGGAATAAAACTTTCCGCTTCATATGGGACGGCATTTTCGGCTTCGGCTTCTGACATTTGCGGAATTTGAATCACTCTGACAAAAGATTTGGATTCCGGCAGACTCGCTACCACATAATTGGTGTCAATTTTCCCATACTCCGGTTTTTCCAATGTCTGTTTGAGCAAATAACTAAAAGTTTTTGCGTCAGTAATGGTGTCATTTAACATCATACCTTTGGGCAATGCCACATCGGCATAAGCTTTTACAAAAGTTTTTTCATCACTCATACCCAATTGCAAAATTTTAAAAGAACCGCCGCTTAAATCTAAGCCAAAGGCGGGCAAATTTTTTGAAAGAAAATTAAATTTCATAAATCTACAGAAAATTTTACTAATACTACAGAAACCTACAAAATTTATTATTGAAAATTATTGAATTTATGCTCCTTCGCTAATTAAATTCCGATAATTATCTTCGTTGATTATTATTAAACGCCAATAAAATTAAGTATTTTGTACTAAAAGCTACGGAGTATAAATCTAAATTAATTTAGCAATTGAGTATATCAACTTAGAGCTGATATGCTAAATTATTTTTTAATGCGCCTATTTTAGTTTCTGTGGGTTTCTGTAGTGCAGTGAGTTCGAAGCTTAATAGGTATCTGTAGTGTATCACATCTGTCGTTCTGTAGGCTACTGAATATTCTGACCGATATTATATATTGGAGCAATTAAAGCAACGGCCAAAAGTCCGACAACTCCGCCAATAAATAATAATAACAACGGCTCAATTATAGAGGAAAGATTTTTTAAAATCGTATCAACTTCATCTTCATAATGCACTGCCAATTGCTCCAGAATTTCCTGTACTGTTCCACTCTCCTCACCCACCTCTATCATTTGTGCGACAAGGACCGGAAATAGCGTCTCATCTTTCCCCAAAGAAGCTGTTAGGGTTTTTCCTAGTTTCACCTGACCGGCAGCACCCAGCACCAATTCTCTGTAAGGAATATTACCTAAAGAGCCGCCTGCCACTTCCAAAGCCTGAACAATAGGGATGCCGCTTTTAAGCAAGGAGCTCAAAATTCTGGCGAATCTGGCCAAATTAATTTTTTTCACAATATTATTAATTACAAAAAAATGCAATAAAGAAACATCAAAAGCTTTTTTCCCGGGATAGGTACGATACACAGCAATGGCCCCGCCGACAAGTCCAAGCATCATACTTATAACCAAGATCGCATTACCGCTCATAAAATCGGCAAACCAAATGACTATTTTGGTGGAAACCGGCAAATCGCTTTGAAAATCTTTAAACACCGAGGTTAACTGAGGAAGCACAAAAATTGCCATTAGCACTCCAATAATGAGCATGGCTGCGACAATAACCGACGGATATATCATCGCTCCCTTGGTTTTGCTTTTTAAATCCGCTTCACGATGTAACTGAATGCTTAAATATTCCAAACTTTTATCCAAATTCCCGGAAAGCTCCCCCACCTTTATCATGCTGAAAAAAATTCCCGGAAAAACATTTGGGTATTTTTCCAAAGCCTCGGAAAGCCCTTTCCCCTGCTGAACTTGGTTATAAATATCGGTTAAAATATTTTTAAATTTTGTATTATGGGTTTGCTTAACGACAATCTGTAAAGAACGACTAATGGAAATTCCGGCCTTAAGCATAACGCTGACGTTTTCTACAAAATTTATTTTCTCATCTAAAGAGATTGTAGAAATATTTTTTAAAAATCCTAAAAGATCACTTTTCCCCTCAGCTTCAATATGCGTTAAAAGCAGCCCCTGCTCTTTAAGTATATGTCCGGCAGCGGTAATATTTTGGGCTTGAATAGTTGCCGACTCCTTCTGCCCCGATTTATTTATGGCTGTATAGGAAAATTGCATTTTACAGAAATTATTACTGCACTACAGAAAACTATAGAATCTAATATTTAAAATCTTCATTTAAAACTCTTTTAGGAACAATGTAATTTGTATGAAAATTTATTAAAATCCCGAGTTTAAAATTAGTCTGGTATAAATATCTTTTAATTTGGTTAAAATGTTCTTTAATAAGAAAAGGTATTGTTTTTAATTCTAAAATAATTTTATCCTCAATGATAAAATCCGCTATATTATCCGAATCTCCAATTACCACTTCTCTGCGAAAGTTGATTTTGATAGATTTAAACTTTTTTTCAATTAAATCGCCGTATTGTTTTTCTCTGGCATAACGACCAAGTTC
>JBBRWU010000038.1:0-10213 GCA_038249015.1 Candidatus Doudnaibacteriota bacterium
ATATAAAATTCAATTCGTATTTTTACCCTCAAAAAGATCGAAAACCCTAGGAAATCAAGAATTGTGATCGACAGTGAACTATTTTTACCGCTTTCCGATAAAATTTTTGCCGGAAAAAAGCACTAGAGATTAAACGCTTACTTTACTGTGTCATCGGATTATACATAATTTAACCATACTAAGGTGGTACTCTCCTAAAGCTCCGATATTATCTGAGTGTAAAAACTTCATGTTTATAAAGGCTATAAATCGAGAAATTAAAGGATTACCTGGTTTTAACCACTCCGACGGAGTGAAGAGTCCCTTACATAAGTAATTCTTCGTTTGCGCTCACAATACTATTTATTTAAAGCATAAGGGTTGGTAGGCTTACACTTAAGGATAATGCTTGATGCTAAAAGTGCTGGTTGGCAATGCTTAGATTATCCTAGATTTTCAAAATTGCACTGATGCCTAGGCGAATTTTGGTGTTCTTGTTTAAAGAGGTCATATTTGGTGGTGTGTACAATTTTTTCAATTGTTTCCAAAAGACCCGATTTTAACTTTTCAATTTCTGCTTTACCGGCCACGTTTTCTTCCAAAAATTTATTTTCCTGCAAATACCAGTATGACATCATGCCGACTTTTTCGCCTAAATATTCTTCGGCTGCCCACTGGTAGATATATAGCTGGTCTAGGTCGCCACGGCCATTTTTATCGGGGATTTTTTCTCCGGTTTTGTAATCTAAAATAGCAACCCCCCCTCCCGGGAGCTCGTCGGCTCGGTCGATTTTACCGGTGAATTTATATTCCCCCAAGGGAAGAAAAAATGACTGTTCCAGATATTTGGGTTTTGGCAAGTGGCCGGTCGAGTAACCGTAAAAGTTTTTGAGTAGTTCAACCCCTTTTTTCTTATAATCGGTTTTTTGTTTTTTATTTTTATACCATTCGTCTACCCAATTTTTTTCGTAAAGTTCCTCCAGTAAAGCATAGGGCCCGAGTTCGGCAGAGGTATTTTTTTTGGCAAATAAATCTTGCTGGGTTTGGTTAAGCCGACCACGATATTCTTTTAAATACAACTCAAAGGCTTTGTGAATGCTTTGTCCAAAGCTAAAATAGGCACTGCCCGGAGACGGAATTTTTAAATAATATTGATATTTGTACTGTAAAGGGCAATTTTGAAACGCCTTAATTGCGGAAAAAGAAAATTTTTCAGGGAGAATTTGGAACGCGACATCTTTTTTTGGATTGGTGGAAAAAAATACTTTACCGGTGGCCTGGCTGGTTACGTCGCCTGGAACAAGTTTGGTTTCCTGCAAAAATAGTGAGGGTTTTTTGGTTTTTGCCCCGCCGTAATTCTTCCCCCATGAAAAATATAGCCGGCTTTTGGCTCGGGTAATACCAACATAAAAAAGCCGACGTTCTTCCTGTAAGTGGAAATCACCTTCCGGCAAGATGTCTTTAATTAACGCACTGGGAATTTCTATTTGGTCACCCCGACTTCGGGTTGGAAATCGTTGGTCAACCATATTGGGCAAAAATACGTATTCAAATTCTAAGCCTTTTGCCGAATGAACGGTTAAAACTTTTAAACTTTCCGGGCCAAGGTTCGGATCAAATTTTATTTGCCCCTCATCCCCCGCTTCCATTTCCATATTTAATAAGTGTAGAAAAAAATGTAAGTTTTTATCGGAATTTTCCTGGACAAATATTTCGGTTTTTTTGTAAAATTGTTCCAAAAGTTCCCGATTTTCGGCATTTTCTAAAGTATCAGCTTCTAAAATTTGCTCAATTTTTAAATCTTTAATAATTTCCACAAAAACTTCATTTGCGGATTTTTCTTGTGCCAAACCGGCGTGCCCCTTTAACGTGCCCAGAATTTTTTGAATAATAACCTGACTGCCTGAACCAATCTCAGGATAGATTTTTGCGGCCTCTAACATTTCAAAAAGCGAAAGGGTTTTTTTGGCAGAAAGCGCCAATAATTTTGCCAAATCTGTGGCGGGTAACTTAAATTCCTTAAAACCCAATACCCGGTAAAGTGCGAAAGAATCGTGAAAATTATTTAAACAGGAAAAATAGGCGATTAAATCGGCAATCAGCGGTTTTTTGTACAATCCGGTATTGGCTACAAAAGTATTAGGAATACTGAATTGAGCAAGTAGAGGCAGGAGTTCGTCGGCCGCAGAATTACTGCGCAGCAGAATGGCGTAATCGTTCCATGTTGATTGAGAGTTTTCTTTTTTAATTTCCAATATTTTTTTTGCAAGCAAATTTAATTCTTCACTTAAATCTTTTCCTTCAATTACTTCAATAATGGTTTTTTCTGTAGTATGACTCTTTAGTTTTTTGTTGATTTTTAATTTTACTTCCAGTCGGTCGGGGTTGTTTGCCTGAATGAAATTATAAGCCAAATCTAAAATTTTCTGGCTATTGCGATAATTTTCCACCAAAGTAATTTTTTTGGCGGATTTATAATCTTCCTGAAATTTTAAAATGTTGGAAACGGACGCCCCGCGGAATTTGTAAATAGATTGGTCGTCGTCACCCACAACCGTGAGGTTGCAGCTTGTAGTATGCCCATTTACAGGCTGGGTTTCTAACGTTGGCTTATCAGACTGCCGATGAATCGGCGCGCTACTACCGGCTAACATTTTTATTAGCTCATATTGCGCTAAATTAGTGTCTTGAAATTCATCTACCATTAAAAACTTAAATTTATTTTGGTAGAAACTTAAAATTTTCGGGCGGTTTTGTAAAAGTTTTAAACAATAATTTATTAAATCGCCGAAGTCCAAGTAATTATTGTCCAGCAGTAATTTTTGATATGTATGAAAAGCGTTGGCAATTTCGGTGATGCGGAGGGTTTCGGAGGGGTCGGAAGTAGGAAAAATCAGAATGTCGGAATCGGCTGATTTTTTTGTTTTTGCTGATTTTTCGACATTCTGATTTTTTGACACCCCGAACAGCCCTTCCGAATTATTAGTAGAGAGTTTTAATTCTTCCGCATATGCTAAGTAATCTTCCGGGGAAATTACCTCGTCTTTGCACCTGGAAAAATGTTTTAAGAGAGAGGAGATAAATTTTTTCGGGTTGCCAAGAGGTTTGTAATAATCCAAATCAAATTTTTCCAAATTGTTGTGAACCAAAACCCAGGCTTTGGTTTCGTCCAGCAGTTTAAAATCCCCGGGCAGACCAATGTCCAGACCGTGTTGTTGTAAAATTCTTTCACAAAAGCTGTGAAAGGTGGAAATCCACATATCATGGTAGCCTAAAGGCAATAGTAAATCGGCGCGTTCCTGCATTTCACCCGCGGCTTTGTCCGTAAACGTTAGCGCCAGTATTTCATCGGGCTTAGCTAATTTTTGATCTATTAAATGCGCAATGCGTTTGGTTATAACCGTAGTCTTCCCTGTCCCCGCCCCGGCCACAATTAAAAGCGGCCCACTTTGATGCGTAACGGCGGAGAGCTGCTCTTTGTTTAGGTTATCTAACAGGGTATTCATGTTTTTTGTGTAATACGAAACTTCGAAAAAATACGAAATTAAGGTTGAAAGTTAATCACTCTTTGGGGTTTTAAGTATATACTTTGAAAATTAATAATTAATCCTAATTTAAGATTTAAGATTTTTAAATATCTTTGTGTTTGAAAATAATCTTCTGTTTGGGTAAATGGTTTAGTTTTAATTTCCAGCAGGATTAAATCTTCAATAATATAGATTCACCGCCGCAAGTAGCTGGGTATTGAACCTGTACTAGCTCCTCGGCTCGTTCGACTGCTAGCAGCCGAACTCTCTCTACGTCGCTAATAAAATTAACCCGGTAACGGTTACCACAAATTCCCTTACATAACTCATTAAATTTTCCTTAAATTTTTATTCCAGCTTGTCACAAAACTGCTTTTCTTTTGCAAACATAAGCTTGTAATTTTATATGACAAATCTGGATACAAAACGTCGTCGCGTAATAATTTTGGAGTGGTGCTCATGTTTTTCGCATAAAATTTCGTAATTTCGAATGTCTTTCGTAGTTTCGCATTACGACTGTTTTTTAATAAAATTTACCCACTGTTTCCATAAAGCCATCCCCTCATCTTTAAATTTTGCCCAAAATTGGGAGGGGTTGGTAATTTGAATTTTTTCGTAAGAGCCCAAACTTAGTAAATCGTTGTCACTGGTTATTAAATATTCCGCTCCGGCTTCAACCGCACTTTCCAAAATTTTGTTGTCTTCCGGGTCGCTGACAATTCTAATTTGCCTGCGGTTAATTACCCAATTAATTTGGGAAAATAATTTTTGTAAATCTTTTTGGTAAGACTCATTTTCAATTAACTGAGTAGTTATAAGTTTATTTTCCCGTAAAGTCTGGCGGTTGGCAAAAGCCGTAATTTCGCCGGATATCACCGCGTTTATAATCCGTTTTTCGTAAGAATATTCGTCTTTAAAGCCGTTAATTAGAACGTTAGTATCAAGTACGATTTTCATTAGTTACAGACATTTTCTCCAAGTATGCTCGGCTAATTAGTTTATAAAATTGAATGCCCTTTGTAATTCCCAACTTTTCACAAAAAAAATTTTCTTCCATACTTTTTGCAATTCTGACTCTTGTCTTTGGGTCGTCATTTGGGATATCTTCCAAAGTAAATAAATCGCCTCCGCCAAATTCCGGAGTATTATTTTTTTTAAGAATTTTTAGTGCGTATTCAAGCGCTTCTTGTTCTGGAATTTCTCTGTTTATTTTTAATAGGCCGCCAACAAAGTCTTCTCTTGAATCTACATTACCAGCACCACCTGACTCTATATGTTTGCCATCATCTATAGCAGCGGAAGTAGGATCTCCATCAGTTTCATAAATAGGGTATCTCGCCATAAACGTCTTATCTTTTTCCGCCGTCTTTAATGGGCATTAAAAATTTGTGGAGTTTTCGTCCTTAAAGCCGTTAATTAGGACATTAGTATCAAGTATGGCTTTCATTAAGTACCGGTATACTGGTTTGAATACAGACAAAACTCCAATCGATTCAATTATTTTGGCAGTTTTCTATGACATTTAGTGCCGCCAATCACATAAACATTTACATACCCATTTTGCTCTAAAGCTATTATAATTTTTATGGTTTCTTTGTCGTTTTTGTTTGGATATCGCAAATCACCATCTATCATTTTATTCCAAAATTCTAGCTGCTGCCCAGTTAATAGAGATTTTTTGATTTTCGTATCTTGGAGTTATCTCTGTCCCAACAGGTCCTTGCCTTAGGTTAATTTTCTCAGGTTTTTGCCCTTTGTATCTTGAAAATAAATTTTATTCTCACTGTTCATGATTTTTTCAAAGAATTATAAAAATATAATTATAAAGATTCCTGTTTTTTCGACTCATTTGGTGTGTTTTGATCCATTCGGCATGAAGGACCGTGTGGCTTCGTCAAAACGTTTAATAAATCGATATTTATATTCCCTGTATGTTTTACCAGAACCCGACCCCTTTTTAACTGGAACTAGTATTTTTTCCAGAATATTGTGTGAAAACAAGCTATTTAAGACACTATCTATTGTAGTTTTTTTAGCATCCAATAAATTTCCTTTAAATATTTCATTAAGAAAAAACTCTCTGAATTGGAAATTCGCAAAAAGTATAATAGCACGGTCAAGAGTTTTTTTTTGAAGCCCTGTGTCTATTTCTCCAGAACAATTTATTTTATTTGCCGGAGGCTCATTTGCTGAAGAATTTTTCAAATCCAACCGGTAATTTACGCCAATTTTTATAAATTTTGGATACGAATCTATAATATTAATAATATTTTGACTAAACTTACAGCCATGCTCCAATAGTACTCTTAAATCCTCCGGGCTGTAGGTAGCCCCGGGCTGTAGAGATTTTAAAAGACCATCTAATCTCTTGTATATGTTTTTTTTTAGTTCATCTAGATATTGAGTTTCATAAGCTTTACCATCTGAATACTTTGGTTTTGTTTCTGGCACCCCCCTTTTTTTTACAACGAGTTCTTTTTTTGTATCATAATATCCTGCCGGGCCGGCTTCTCTCTTAAATGGCATAATGTTTTCGAAAGAACCAATAAGTTTTTCAGGTGACATAAAGTTATATTTATCTTTTATTATTTCCTTTAATTGGCATTAAGAATTGTTTTGGGCTTTCGTCTAAGTCTATAAAGTAATCTGTCAGTTCCTTTATTTTGCCGCTACAAGATTTTCCAAAAGCCACGGTTTCCGTAAATTGGCCGGACATTTGCATATATTCTAAAAGCGGTGCGTAGTCGCCGTCACCGCTGCAAAGCACAACTACGTCCAATTTATTCATTAATTTGACTATATCCATGGCAATTCCCACGTCCCAATCCCCTTTTTGATGCCCGCCGGCAAAGGTTTGTAATCCTTTTCTTTTTACTTCAAAACCGGCTTTTTCCAAAGCCTCAAAAAAGGTATGTTCCTCGGGCATATTGGCCTCTACCACATAAGCAATGGCGCGAATTAGCTTTCTGCCGGCCACTGCGGCCGCCAAAACCTCGTTAAACTTGACTCTGGCATTGTAAATATTTCGCGCGGAATAGTACAAATTTTGCACATCTACAAACACACCTACTCTTTGGTCTTGATTTCTAATAGACATAAAAATATTTTGTCTTAATGTTAAATCTTAATATTCTTCGGAGCTCTGCTCCGGGGTTTATAGCAACTCCTTTGCAGTCTGCAAGTGATACCTCGCAACTCTGCTGCGGGGTGATTCATTTTTAATTCAAATTACACAACAATTAATAACTGGATAAAAAAAGAATAGTATTGTAAGGCAGTAAATCGCTAAAGGGATAGTAGTAAATTTTTTCCCAGGAAATTTTTTAAATAAGAAATACGAAATGGTTATAAATATTAAAGGAAAAACAATTGAAAATATTATAAATAAAATTCTTACTATAGCATTATATTCATTCGGAAAGATTTGGTTGTTTGGGATGACCCATACCGGCAAGGATAAAATAAACAAATAAATGTAGTGAATTTTGAACAAATTTAACCATTTAACATTTTCCGGGCTCTGTATTAACTTGCTGTGTGTAAATAGCCAAATTATAACAAAGAAAATCAGGAAAACTGCCCCTGAAATTAAATGGCGCGACGGGCTTAAAGCCATATGCTTAAATTTGAAAAGAAAGTGAAAAAGAAAGGTGAAGGCATAAATACCCAACGCTAAATATAAGCTAAAACCGATGACTTTTTTGATCAATGGCATAAAGTAATAATAATAATAATAATAATAAAACTATTCTAATAGTTTTTGCTGTTCTGAATCCTTAACTTCATCCAATTTTAAAGACGATGCATTGGTTATACTGGTTTTTAATTTAGCAAAATCATTAGTTACCGTACCCATGGTGTTACTGGCATTTTTTATGTGGTTACCTAAAACATCTAAATTTCTGCCAAACTTGTCGGACTCCTGTTTAATTCCGGCAATCATCGCTAAAATTTGCTGGGCGGCTTGGTTAACTTTTTGTCCTCTCAGCGACAACAAGATTATTTGCAGATGATGATATAAAGTGTTGGGACTGACAAAGTAAACTTTTTTATCCCGTCCGTAGGTCAAAGTAGTGGAATCATCCAATACTTCACTAAATACACCCTCGGACGGAATATACATTAAAGCAAAGTCAAAAGTATTTTCCTGAGGCAAAATATATTTTTTGTGGATTTCGTCTACGCGCTTTTTTACGTCTTTTAAAAAGGTTTTCTTTAAGGCTTCGGCGGCTTCGTCTGTGGTGGCTTCTTTGTAAAGCCTAAAATTTTCCATACTGAACTTGCTGTCTATGGGCAAAATTTTGTCGCCAACATTTATAATAGCGTCTACTGCTTCGCCATTTTTAAATTTGTGCTGAATTTCAAACCCGGAATTCGGCAAAGCTTGGGAAAGCATATTTTCCAGCATTTCTTCGCCAAAATTACCACGGAGCTTTGGACTAGCCAAGGTTTCTGTTAGCCTCCTAATATCCGGCCCAACCTGGGAGATCCCTCCCAGTTCTTTGGTTAATTGTGCTATTACCCTCCCGGCGTTATCTAGGCGCTCGTTAATGGCTTTGTTTGTATCATTAATGCTTTTTTGCACCCCTTCACGGGTGCTATCTGTCCCCTGTTTAATTTCCTTCATCCACTCCATCATTATTTTTAATGACTGGTCGTCAACAGGTTTTTCCGACTGTTTTTTTAAATTGATGATAAAATATATAAGTATGCCAAAACCGACTACAAATAAGGCTAAGATGATGTAAAGTATTGTTGTTTGCATGCCTGGTAGAATTTCTTTGTAATTGCTCGTTTTTAAAACGAAAAGACAAACTTAAAAATAATGGAAAGATTGAATTGTCACCGATATAGCTTTAAATAAGCCAAGCTCACCAAGGAGTTTTTACAAAGAAGTTCTACCAGGATGCTTTAATTTTAGCATATTTTATTAATAATAAAAAGGAATAAATATATGACGGTAGGCTGGCAAGGTGAAGATGGTACTCCAATTAACTCAAAAGTTTTTGAGCAGGAGCCTCATGGTGGTCCGGAAGGGGGAGAGACAGAAAAAGAATGGGTTAAGGATCAAAGGGACCAAAGAGGCATCCCAACCGGAAGAATTGCCAGAAGAAAAATAAGTTTGTTAGTACCAAAACCCCGTACCTTGCGGGGTTTTACGTTTTATAGTATACTTGCTAAGTTATCAGCTTATGTAAGAATTTAAGCTGACATATCGCGGGATAGAGCAATTGGCAGCTCGCAAGGCTTGATCTCGAGATAGGCAAATATGAATACAAAACAAAAGGGAGATATAGCTGAGCAAACAGCCATAATTAGGCTATTAGAGTTAGGTTGGAGCGTTGCCAAACCAATTGGTGACAGACAGCCATATGACTTAATAGCTGATGTGAATGGCAATCTTGTAAAGCTTCAAGTAAAATCTGCCTGGTTTAACGCCCATGATCAAAACTATTGTATTGATGTAAGGCGGACAAAAACCAACCGCAGAAAAATGCTTAGAAGTTTATACAAGAATCAAGATTTTGATTTTGCTTTGGTTTATGTCCCGGACAAACAAATCTTTTATGTTTTTCCAGTTGAAGTATTTATTGGCTTTGGTAGTACTTTGTCTTTGATAGAAACCGGCAAGCGCCAGCGTAAACCAAGATCTCATGACTACCGTGAAGCCTTTGAACTTATCTCAAAATGGGCTGCGTCAAAAGAAATTTTGGCGTGAATCTTGTCAAATTCGGGGAAGCCTAAAAATGGTAATCCCGAGCCAAGCCCCAACAAACAGTTGGGGAAGGTGTAGAGACTTAATGGCAGGCACCTAAAGCAATTTGCTATGGTGAAGAGAAAGTCCAGACCACAAATTCCTAATTTGGAAGCAATGAAAATTGTAGTGGTATGCATAACCTTGAGGTTCCCGGTTCGAGTCCGGGTCCCGCAACCAAGCTAGTTTTTGATCTGATTGATGGAGAACTAGCTTGGTTAATAACCAAAACAATAAAATCGTGACAGCCATTTTCCTGCTGTCATAGCAGGTTTTTTAGTAAGCAAACTTATCCCAAAATTTAATACGTCTTGACTGAGAAGCTTAAGTAAGTTACCTGCCTGCCGGCAGGCAGGGAGAGCGGGACTCAGTCCGCACTAAATTTGTATAATTTGATATCTATCGTGGTCTTTTGGGGCCGGAGTAGCTCAGTTAGTTAGAGCGCGGGACTCATAAGCCCGAGGTCAGAGGTGCAATTCCTCTCCCCGGCACCATGAGCCCACGGTTATAGATAGAAATTTAGTGTGGGCCGAGTAAGTCCGACTAGGCGGATCTGTGGTGCAATTCCACATCCCGTGCAAAAAAAGTTCATAAAGTGAAATGTAGTTGCTTTGTCCTTTATAACTTGATAGACTTGAAAAACTTATTATACGGACTGGTAGCTCAGTTGGTTAGAGCGCTCCCCTGTCACGGGAGAGGTCGCGGGTTCGAGTCCCGTTCAGTCCGCCATAAAAAAGCTAATTACCTTGTGTAGTTGGCTTTTTTGTTTTGCGTTGACAGCGGGACGAGAAGTTTATCCGCCTCTGGCGGAAGTCCCGTTCAGTTAATCTTTGAAAAATATTTCATCTGCCTTAGGCCTTGAATTACGAAACTCGCACGTTTAAGATGCCAATATTTTAACCAATGTCAAAACAGCCTTGGCACAGCTAGCCAAAGATTTTTTAAAAAGGTA
>JBBRWU010000039.1:0-10137 GCA_038249015.1 Candidatus Doudnaibacteriota bacterium
ATTTCTAACCTGCGCCCGGTAAAAAGAATTCCAGACCTGCTTAAAATTTTAGCTAGAACCAAACCAAATATAAAACTACTAATTCTTGCCGGCGAAGATTTTTCCCCATATATACCACTGGTTAAAAAACTCAAACTCCAAAACCGTTTAATTATTAAAAAAAGTGTATTAGATATTCAAAACTTTATTAATGCTTCAGATGCCGGGCTATATACCTCGGAGAAAGAATCTTTTGGTATGGGGATTTTAGAAAGCATGGCCTACGGCAAACCGGTAATTGCCGCCCGCGCCGGGGGCGTGCCCGAAGTTATTGAACACAAAAAAACCGGATTTTTGGTGCCGGTTGGCAAAATTGAAATCTTTGCCAAAAATCTAAATTTACTTGCCGACAACCCGAAACTTTCCCTTAAATTTGGATTAGCCGGCAAACAGCGCGCCGAAACATATTTTTCATCGGAAAAAATTGTTGGACAATATTTACAATACTACAAAAAAATAGTCGGTCGTTAGCCTAAGTTTGAAAATAGCCCGCCACGATTTTCCCCTGATGGGCACCATCGGGGGAAACTATTTTTTATATTCCACCAATTTCCCCGTTTGAATCTCGAGTAAGGGACTGTTACCAAATGGCATTTTGACTGCAATTTGAAAATTTTGGCCACTCGGCCAAAAAAACTTTTCCGCTTACCTTTCAGGTAAAATCAAAATTTATTTTGCCCGATTGTCTCAAAATTCTCAAATTTCGTCTTAAAAGCCCATTCGGCAACAGTCCCATTAAATCTGCTTTGCGCAGATTTTTTATTTACGCGACGGATAAAATTTTGAAGTGTTTAATTTTGTCTAAATGCTTCGGGATTGGAAAAAGATTTTCAGACGACGTTCTCCAATTAGCTGTAGTTATCCCCTCCTGCCCGAGGAGGGGTACCACCCCGCCACACTGCGGGTGGTAGGAGCGAGCTGGATGATGATCAAAATATCTCAAATCAAACGAGCCCGAATATTCCCGCAAGGTTTTTTTACCATTGTCCAAAAAGTATTCATGGAAAAAAGACAAAACCAGTTCGCGCGGGGTTTTATAAATCGGCTCACGGTAGCGCAAAACCGCGTGGTTAGTTTTGGAAATGGCCCCATATGCTTAAATACCGCCACCACATGGTCACCATCGTGTTTTACGGCCCTTAAATCCATAACCAGCGGCCGAAAGCCGTGAAATTCCAAAATTTCCGCAGCCAGCATTACTCCTTCTATGCAGTGAGCCTTGCCTGTTTTTAAAACCATCCGCGGAGACAGACACGTAGCCCCTCTTTCCTCAAAATTCGCTTTAAGCGATTCCAAAAAATCCTGGGTCTTTTTAGGGGGATCCAGCCGCGCGAATAACTTGCTTTCTTGCTTGCTTGATATAAGTAAATTTAAAATTTAACATTTATCCGCCCACGCAAAAATTAAGGATCCACCCCCTGCCCCAAGGATTTGGTATTGCCTTATTTAAAATTATCTCGGTAAGCATTATTTTTATGCTTAGGAATTAATCACAAAATAAACTTCCAGCGGTATTTTGGGCAACCAAACTGTTAACCATAATCCCGCCAAAGGTATGGAATGCGTCACCCATTCTGCCGCCACATGCGTATTCAGTACTGCCATGGGTGTCTTTATAGCAAAAATAATATTTGGTGTTACCCCAATTGTTTCTGTCTCGCAAAGTCAGGCGCACAATTTGCGACTGCGCGTTGCCGGTTTGCAATGAAACCAATTGAGACCAGTTTTCCCAGTCATACTCCCAGCCTGGACACGGAGGCGTAGGTAACTTGCTTATAAAGCCAGAGGCAACCAGGCCATGGCTTACGCAATATATATTTTCTTCCACCGGGACTGGGCCAGAACCGGGGTCTTGGGAAGGAGGAACATCG
Source organism: Candidatus Doudnaibacteriota bacterium (assembly GCA_038249015.1). Lineage (GTDB taxonomy): Bacteria > Patescibacteriota > Doudnabacteria > UBA920 > UBA920 > PALSA-1336. The sequence continues at coordinate 1,911 of JBBRWU010000039.1, forward strand.
CAGGGATAGTAATTGTATTTATCGTAATACAGCTCCATGGCAGTATTGAACTGCCTAAAATCCGCAAGCATCTTTGCCCACCTGGCTTTTGCCCGGGCGTTATTAAGTGAAACAAAAACAACACTGGCCAACAGCCCAATTATAGATATAACCACGAGCAATTCAATTAAGGTAAAGCCCGCGCGAACTTTTATATTTTTATTTTTGTAAAACATGACTTATGAAATTATTGGCAACGGAATCCGTTTTCGTGGTTGGCTATCCAATATACATTTCCGGCAATTTGTCCCGCAATTTGCGGATACGCCACGGGGTCTTCAAGTTTTACCCCCAAACTCATTGTACCATCATTATAACAATAATAGGCATAAGAGTAGCCTGTTCCCCCATAAAAAACGTCTCCGCTGCCGTTATTCAAAGGATCTTTAGCGGAGCTTAAAAAACCCGCGCTAATGACCGGCGTCAAGAAAGCCCCTTGGGAACTATAATCCCATCCCCCGTTGTTAACTTCTCCGTACGAAGAAGTAATGGGCAAATAATTTTTATCTACATAAAATCCCTGCAAGGCCGTATAAATCTGTTTTATGTCCGCGATCCTGCGGGTGTCGCGGGCTTTTAGCCTAGCGTTATTTAAGGACACTATCACGACACTTGCCAACAAGCCTATTATTGCAATTACTACCAAAAGCTCAATAAGGGTAAATCCAACTAGATATTCCTTCCTGGAGCATACCAGTCGATTGCGAAAAAAAATAATTTTTTTATTAATTTTAAACATAGCTCTAACGGAGTAAAGTCGTTTTGTTTTTAGGCAGTGTTTAAATTATTTTTTTACAACTCCATGACCGCCAAATTGTTTTCTAAGTAGGGCGACAATTTTATTGGAAAATTTATTTTGATTTTTGGGGTCTTTGGACTCTTTCCGCACATTAACCGCATCTTCCAATACCCGCACATCCACACCCAATTCTTTCCCGGCTTCTACTGTCCATTCCCCTTCGCCTAACATATTTATTTCGCCTTTGGTAGTATCAATATCTTCATGTTCAAAAATATTTCTAACTAAATCTATTAGCCAACTGCGCACTACGCTACCTTGCTGATATATTTTGGTAACACCAAGTAAATCCAAATCTAAATTTGAGGCCTTCATAATGGCATAGCCTTCGCCAATCGCTTCCATCATCCCGTATTCAATGCCATTATGCACCATTTTTACAAAATGCCCGGCGCCGTTTTTACCTACCAGGCCAAAATTTTCACCGCTGGATAAAACTTTAAAAATGGGTTCCACCTGTAGCCACTGCTCTTTGGGTCCGCCCACCATAAGCGCAAAGCCTTCCTTCTCACCCCAAACTCCCCCGCTGGTACCGCAGTCATAAAATATCACCCCCAAAGCTTTTAGTACTTCTGCTCTTTTAATAGATTCTTTATACAAACTGTTACCACCGTCAATGACAATGTCACCGGTTTTTAAATGCGGAATTAGCTGATTGTTCAAAAATTCACCGATAACTTCCTGTGGTAACATTAGCCAAAAAAATCGTTGCTCTTGGGTAATAGCCTTAACTGCTTTCTCTGCGTCAGCAAAAACCTTAACCCCGGATTTCGCCACTTCTTCCCTTGGCCCTTCGGAACGATTCCATGCCAAAACTTCAAAACCATTTTTCTGTAACCGCCGGGCAATTTGCATGCCCATTTTACCTAAACCAAAAATTGCAATCTGTGACATATATCTTATATTTTAATTCTTAAATTTTCCTTACCTCAATACACATAAACAACGGAATTTCTTTACGGGCTTTGTCTTCGGCAATTTTTCGGCTACCTTTGTCGCTAGTTTTATAAGAAATCCATTCCTCTAATCTGCTTACTACCAAGCCCGACTTATTAAACGCTTTAAAATAAACTTGCAGCGGATGATGAAATGACCAGGTAAATTTTTTCTTGGCCGGATTCTTTTCCCCTTGCGTCATATCAACCTCTTGAGAAATTTCCGACATATAGCCGTCTATTCTTCTATACTGAACCGATTTTTTCGCATCAAAATCCCAGGACGACACCCCCGGCACTCTAAAAGTGGGGTGGTTTATAACTAAAACCATTCTGCCTCCGGGCTTTAAGACGCGAGCCATTTCGGAAATGGCGGAGGTTAAATTTTTCATATTCTGCAAAGCTAAAATGCAAATACCGGCGTCAAACCTTGAATTTTGCACACCGGTTAATTTTTCCGCGGAAAGTACTAAAAACTTTTCATTTTTTTCGGACTGTGTGGCAGCCAGTTTGATTAATTCCCCTGCCACATCTACGCCAAGTACTTTTGCCCCCATAACTGCTAAGGCGCGGGAAAAATAACCCTGACCACAACCAATGTCAATAATTTCTTCACCATTTTTAACATTTAAAATCCTTAAAAGGTTTGGCCGTATAACTTTTTCCTGGTAGGTATTTTCGCCTTCTTCCAGTAACTCATTGTACCAACCGGCCACCTTACCCCATGATGTATTATTTTTCATAAATCTTCATCCACAAATTTCTTATTGTCCGCAAAGACAAGGTTGATAAAATATACCCGACTACCGGTACAAAAGCTTTTGCCCAAGAATTTGGTTCATGGATAATTAAAAACCACGCCTCGGCAACAACATAAGTAAAAAGCGAAATTGCTATTCGGCGCGCAAAGCTTAACTCCCAACTCTTATCCGCTTCCACTTTTTGATTACGCTCTTTAATTTCTAGAATTTCTTTTTCAATATCCATAGAACAGCCGATAAATCGACACGCTACACTCTAATCAGCAGGCCGAAGCCTGCTTTTACTTGATAACTTGATAACTTTCAACTTATTTCGTCCACCACTCTTTCATATCCCGTGCTATAAACTCTTCCGATTGCTTCGGACCATTTGACCCGGGTTTATAAACATTTAACGGTAACTTTTTAAAGGCCGGGCTTTCGGTAATGCTATCCACAAATTTCCAGGAAGCCTCAATCTCATCGCTTCGAATAAACAATCTTTGGTCACCTTCTATAAAATCCAATAATAACCGTTCATAGGCCCCGGGGATTTCCGTTACAAATGCCCGCTTGTAACCGAATTCATAATCACCCTGGTGCAAACGTATTCCTAACCCGGGAATTTTGTTGTTTATTTGCAAATGTACGGACTCATCCGGCTGGATTTGAAAGGTTAGAACATTAGCCGCACAGCCTTCAAACAAACACCTTACCGGTTCGCGAAAATGAATGGAAATTTGAGTCAATTTTTTGGACAATTGTTTACCGGTACGCAAGTAAAATGGCACGCCGGACCAACGGGGTAAATTAATATATGTTTTTAGGGCAAAAAAAGTCTCGGTTTTGCTCTCTCCCCCAACCTCTTTTACGTACCCCGCATATTGACCCTTTATTAAACGCGAAGGTAATTTCGCCGGCGACAAACCTTCCAACGCCTGAAGCACTTTTAATTTTTCATCCCGAATAAATTGAGCTGTTAAGTTATACGGCTCCTCCATGGCAATTAAGGCCAACATTTGCAAAATATGATTTTGCAAAAAATCTTTTACCGCCCCGGTTTGCTCGTAAAAATTTATGCGCCCCTTGGCGCTGTCTTTTTCCAAAACGGAAATTTCCACATGATCAATAAACCGGTTATTCCACAAAGGCTCAAACAAACTATTGGCAAACCTTACCACCATTAAGTTTTGCACAGTTTCTTTACCGGCATAATGATCAATGCGATAAATTTGGTCTTCGGTAAAATACTTAAGTAACAGTGAATTTAAAGTCTGGGCGGATTTTAAATTAAACCCGAATGGTTTTTCCACTAAAATCCTGGTTTTGCGACCGTGAGCATTGCAGGTATTCAACAGGCCCGAGCTTTTTAAAATTTTTGCCAAAGCTGCAAACTGCTGAGGGCTGGTGGCAAAATAAAACAACCGGTTAAAACAAAAGTGCTTTGGTTTTTCAACATCGGTTAAAATTTTAGACAATTTGCTGAAATGTTCAAAATTGTCAAAATCCCCCTGAAAATAAATAATATATTTTAAAAAGCTAGCCTTTTTATAATTTGAAAGCTTTTTTATTACCCGAGATTTTTTTAAAATAAAATTCAAATAAGTCTTTGCCGTAAACTCCCGACGACCAACACATACCAATTTAAAATTCTTAGGCAGTAACTTATGTTCATCCAAATTCAACAAAGCCGGAATTAAATAATCGGCCGAGAGGTCACCCGTGGCGCCAAAAATTGTTAATATTGTCGGTTCCAAAATTTGATCCGAAGATTGAAATGAAATTTTTTTATGCATACTCATCCATTTATATTACGCTCTTATGATTTTATTAGCAAAACAGGTTTTTCTATAAAGGTACGATATACCAATTTTCTGACTTCGTCGGCCAATATAATCACTCCCGCCAATATAATCACCAGCATCCAGTCACCAAAAGCCAAGGGTGTGGTTTTTAAAATTTTATTAAACCACTCAGTTTGCACCGCTATAATTTGAAGTACTAAATTAACGGCAATTGCCAACCAAATATAAATATTACCAAAGACTCTTTTGTTAAAAATGCTTTTTGAAATAAACCGACAGTTAATGGAATTATACCACTGAAATACGGCTAATAAAGTTAAGGCCATAGTTTGTGCTTTAATCGGACTACTGGGATAATACACATTAAAAATATACATTGTGCCAAGTGCCATAACCAAACCAATTAACCCAATATGCACCAACATTTGCCGGTCTATAAAAAATTTGGACAAAGGGCTCTTGTTTTTTTCATACGCGACTCCGTCTTCTTTTTCCAAAGCCAAGGCAGCTCCGGAAAGCGGGTCGGTAATTAAATTTAGCCACAAAATCTGCACTGCGGTTACCGGTACGGGTAGGCGCAAAAATAAACTAAAAACCACAGTTAATAGCTCGCCAAAAGAGGTGGAAAACAAAAATTGCAAAGCTTTTTTTATGTTCACGTACATTATCCGACCCTCTTTAATCGCCGTGACAATACTCTCCAAATTATCGTCGAGCAACACTATATCCGCAGCTTCTTTGGCTACTTCGGTACCGATTTTGCCCATAGCCACTCCCAAGTCCGCGGCTACTAAAGATGGCGCATCATTTACTCCGTCACCCGTCATGGCCACAATTAAACCTAATGACTTATATCCCTCAATAATTTTCATTTTATCTTCCGGAGTTACTCGGGCAAAAACCGAAACTTTCGGTAATTTTTCCTGTAGCTGCTCTAAAGTCAACTCGACTAATTCCGGACCGGTAATTACTAAATCACCCTCGGAATAAATCCCCGCCTCTTTGGCAATAGTCTTCGCCGTGTTTTTTAAGTCTCCCGTAATCATTACCACCTTCACTCCCGCTTCCGACGCAAGACGTACCGAACCGGCGGCCTCGGGGCGAAGCGCATCTTCTATTCCCCAAAAACCTCCGAATACCAAATTTTGAATATTGTCTACCGGGTGAGTTTTATTTAAAAATTTATAGCCGAAAGCCACTACGCGCAAACCTTTTTGCGCAAACTCCTCCACCACCTCTTCAAATAATTTTTGGTCAGCGGAAGTTTTTTCATGAGTTATTCCGTTTTCCATATAATGCGTGGCGTGGTGTAGAATTACTTCCGGAGCGCCGGCAACCGTGCAAAATATTTTATTTTCGTGTTCGTAAAATACCGCTCTAAATTTATTTTTATATTCAAAAGGGATTTCCGCTGTTTCCGAATACTTTACCTGTTGAATTTCCCGACCCTGCCCAAATTTTTCCGCATAAACCAACATTGCCGCCTCAGTCGGGTCTCCGGAAATTTTATAGTTACCCGTTTCCTCTATATATTGAACTGCTGCTTTATTAACCAAACAAGCCACGAGCGCACTTTGTTGAACATCGGCGGATTTGATCTCTTCTTTTTGCGCACAATAAATCTGCCCCTTGGGTTCATATCCGTTACCCGTAATCCTATAAATTTTTTTTCCGGCATACAAATTTTTAATCACCATTTCATTTTTGGTAAGCGTGCCGGTTTTATCTACGGCAAGAACATTAGCCTGTCCAAGAGCTTCCACCGCCTGCATTTTTTTTACCAATGCATTTTTCTTACTCATCCTCCACACGCCATGAACTAAAATCACCGTTAACACCAAAGGCAAACCTTCGGGTATAACCGATACTCCCAAAGATACAATTAAGGCAAACATATCCTTAGCCGAATACCCGACACCGGTTCCCAAAATAAATAAAAAAACCGACATCACCACCACAAAATAAATAATAAATCTGGAAAGTTTTTTTATATTTTTTTGTAACGGCATTTCCGCTTCGGGCATCATTAAAGTTTTACTAATTTTGCCGACTTCGGTATTTATTCCGGTACCCACTACTATTGCCTGCCCGTCTCCCCCTAAAATTGCCGTACCTTTAAAAACCATATTGTGCTGAGCCGGCAGGGGCAAATTTTCTTCCGTTATTACTCCTTCTTTTTTATGAACCGGCGCCGATTCCCCTGTTAACATTGATTCGTCTATACTTAAATTATGAGAAAACACCACCCTGGCATCCGCCACCGCGCGCTGACCTTCTTTAAATACTAAAATGTCCCCGGGCACCACCTCATTTTCCGGAATAATTTTTTCCTCCCCTTCACGGAGTACAGAAGCCTCTATAGCAGATAGTTTTTTTAAACTTTGCAACATCCTTCCCGCCCGGCCTTCTTGCGCTGCTCCGATAACCGCGTTAACCAATAGAACCGCTAAAATTATATAAGCGTCTGTGCTCTCATTTAAATAAAAAATTACTCCGGCGCACACCACCAAAATATAAATTAGAGGACTTTTAAATTGTCGATAAAAAATTAACAACCAACTTTCCGGCGGTTTTTCCGGCAAAGTATTAAAGCCGTAAGTTTCCAAACGAGCCTTAGCTTCTGACAAGCTAAGGCCTTTGGTTAGATCCGTTTTAAATTCCTGTTCAAGTTGTGTTTTTGTATATTGATAAAAAAGCATTAAATAAATTTTATTTTTCCAAATAAGATTTTAGGTCGGTACGATAAATATCCAATAGAGTAACAAAAATGGCCATTAATATCGGCCCTAATAAAAACCCAATAACTCCGAAAATTTGCAGGCCACCAATAACTCCTAAAAATACTAGTATGGGGTGAATGTTAGCTCGGTTAGCTATTAATTTTGGACTAAGAATGTTGTCTATAGCTCCAACCGCCACAGCTCCCCAAATTGTCATGCCAATCCCGGCTCCGGTAGCCCCGGATAAAAATAAATAAATTACCGCGGGAATTAAGGCAATCGAGGTGCCCACCGTGGGAACCAATGCCGCCAGAACAGTAAAAGCCGCCCAAAGCACCGGCTGGGGCACGCCAAAAATTAAGAAACCTATCAACGCCACGCCGCCTTGGCACAAGGCAACTAAAAATGAACCTTTTACGACTCCGGAAATTGCCTGTTCTAATTTTTTTACGATTAAATTTTCATGGGTTTCTGAAAGCGGAAAAATCTCATTAAAATACTTTTTCATTTTGTCGCCGTCGCGAAGTAAATAGTAAAAGACAAAAAAGACAAAAAAGAAAGCAAAAAAGAACCCGGGCAAATTTAACAATAAATCTGTAATGTTCTGTAAAACCGCGCCGGCCAAACCCGACAACCTGGCGGCAATATCTTTATTTAAAGTTTGGGCAATATTTTGAACCGATTGAGGCAAGCTATGAAAAAATGTCGCCTGGTCAAATAATACCTGGCCTTGTTTAAATTTGCCATAAAGACTTGCTAATTCATTAAATAACAATTGTCCGAACATCCATATGGGCACCATTAATACAAGAAAAACCAATAATACACTGGTTAAAGCCCCTAATGCTTCTGAGCCGGTTTTTAAAATTATTTTCCTGCTAATTGGCAAAAACAAAACCGCTAAAATCCCGGCTAAAGCAATCAGCTTAAAGTACGGCAAAATCATTAATAACACCACAAAGGCAGTGGCAGCCAAAAGAGTAAAAAACCCGATTACCTGCATTTTTTGATTTGTCATATTATTCTAAATTTTAAAATAAATTTTCTTTCTACTTATTGTATTATAGCAAATTTTTGTATAATTCTGGTACGGGGTCAATACATATTGTGATGCAGTCTGTGGACAAGTCTCCATTAAAGGCATAAAAAGTTTGTCTAAAAGAAGTAAAGGAAAATTACAGATAGCTTC
>JBBRWU010000040.1:0-10030 GCA_038249015.1 Candidatus Doudnaibacteriota bacterium
GGCACAATTGGTTGCTATGTATTCCTATGGCCCGATGCAGGGGTTGTTGGGGAGTTCCACGTCGGGCAACTCTGCGGCATTTACACCGATGATACTGAGTTTAATGTTGGGCGATGCGCCGTTTTGGGACAAAATGTATAAACTTTTTCAGTACGTTGAAGGCAATTTTAACTGGGCCACGGCTAGTATTTTAATTTCTTCGCTGGGCTGGTTGCCGTTATTTTTAGGCGGTGACGCTTTTAGAGAAAGTGTTATCGGCTATAACCTGCCGACAGTTACCAAAACCTTAATGACGATTGCCACGTTCTTTTTAATTTTTAGCGTGTATATAAATTTAATTTTGCTTCCGCCAAGGCCAAAAAAATACAATGTATGGCATTCCATAATGATGTATTTACAATGGTTTTTAGTCCCCATTACTTCCGTTGTTTTTAGCAGTTTGCCGGCTATTGAAGCCCAAACCCGCCTTATGTTTGGACAATACCTGGAATTTTGGGTAACTCCAAAAACACGGAAAGGGGAGAGCACAGGTTTAACCATGAAAGAGATGCAAACAGCAACAGTTCCCAATCCTTCATCTTTAATCTTTGAAAAAGCTAGCCAAACTTCGCAAATAAAGGATAAAGGATAAAGGATTTTATGATTTACTTTCTCTATTTTTTGTTGGCAATATTTTTATCTTTGGCGATTACACCTCTGGTAAAAATTTTAAGTTTGCGACTACAAATTATCGACACTCCTAAAGCCCCTCGCAAAATTCATGCCAAGCCAACGCCACTGCTTGGCGGTTTGGCAATATTTTTATCTTTTCTTGTTGCTCTGCTGTTTTATTTAAAATTTGGCAATGTAAACTTTACTATTGTGCCTTTAAAATTTTTCTTAGGGATTATTTTTGGCGGACTAATTTTAATTTTAGGCGGAGCATTAGACGACAAGTTTAATTTACCGCCCAAAATATTATGGCTTTTTCCCGCACTGGCTTCACTGGTTATTGTCTGGTCGGGGATTGGCGTTGGCATAAAATTTATTTCCAATCCTTTTGGCGCGCCAATTAGTTTAGACTATTCGCTATTTGCTATTCCCATGTCTGCCATTTTTGCATGGCTCTGGATGATGGGCATGATTTTTACCACCAAGCTTTTAGACGGTTTAGACGGGCTCTGTGGCGGTATTGCTTTAATAGGCGGACTGACCATGTTTGCCCTTTCACTGGGAGAAAAAATTAACCAGCCGATTACCGCGACTTTGGCAATTATTTTTTGCGGTGCACTCTTGGGTTATTTATTTTTTGCCTTTAATCCGGCATCTATTTTTTTGGGCGAGGGCGGTAGTACGTTTTTAGGATTTATTTTAGGCGTACTGGCTATAATTTCCGGAGCCAAAATTGCCACTGCCTTGCTGGTTATGGGCATCCCTATTTTGGATGTGGCCTGGGTTATAGTAAAACGGCTTTGGTACCATAAAAGCCCTTTTTCCGGCGACCGCCAACATTTGCATTTTAAGCTAATGGATATAGGCCTTACCCAACGCCAGGCGGTGCTGGTTTTATACGCTATCTCCGCCGTTTTTGGCGGTACCGCTGTCTTCTTACAAAGTATGGGAAAACTCATTGCCTTGGGCCTATTATTGTGCGTAATGGTCATTATAGCCCTGGTAACCGTAATTATTTATAAACGACAACATCCCCATATTCCGGATTTATTTGATTCTGCGATAGGGAGAATTGACGAAATTCAACAAAAGTGATAGAATAATACAGTTATTTTCAATTCACTATTTACTAATCACTAATAACTATTTACTATGTTAGCTATTATAGAAACAGGCGGAAAACAGTATCTGGTTTCCAAAGGCGATAAAATTCAGGTAGAAAAATTGGTTGTTGAAGAAGGCTCTACCATAAAATTTGATAAAGTCTTATTTGCTTCCGACGGCAAAAGCACCGAAGTCGGCAAGCCGTATCTAACCGGCGCAACCGTAGAAGGTAAGGTTTTAAAACAAGGCCGTGGTAAAAAAATTCACGTTTTAAAATATAAAGCCAAAAGCAAGTATCGTAGGAAAATTGGGGCCAGACAAGCTTATACTGAGATTGAGATCATCAAAGCTTAATTTTTTCATCTAACCTTCAAATCGGAGACCCTCCGAAGCTTTCTGAAAGTCCGACGTATCCGCCTAGGCGGAGAAGTTGGAAGCGAAGGACAGCCCGCAGAAAAATCGGAGCGCGCCAAGCATATACTGAAATCGAGATTGTCAGTTTAATTGTCAAAGCATAAACTTAAAAACCACCCTCCGGGTGGTTTTTAAAATTCAGGCAAGCTACAAAATTAAGCCGCGTGTTTTAGCTTTAACTGCTTAACATCACTTTGCAACTTGACGATATCTTTTGCAAAAGCATCGCTGTCTTCTTTGTCCCTTTTATCTATCCGATCCACCTTAGCTTCAATATTATTTACTTTTGCTTTCAAAAAAGACAAGTCCTCTTTCACAAGAGATAGATCCTCTTTCACAAGAGATAGATCCTCTTTCACAAGAGATAGATCCTCTTTAATCGTACCAAGGTCGTCTTTAACTGAGGTAATATCATCCGCTATCTTACCAACTTGCTGATCAAAATATTCTTTAGTCAATTCCATATGTTTATGAATAACTTATATTCTAATTTTACATCTGCAAATAAAAATAGTCAAATTCTGATTTTTTAACCTTAAAGCTGTGTAATTTTTGATCTGTGCAATCTGTGTTTATCTGCGCCTGCCGGCAGGCAGGCATCTGTGATCTAATATTCCCTTCTGCCTTCCATCGCCCGCATTAAGGTTATATCGTCCGCGTATTCAAGGTCGCCACCCATAGGCAGTCCGCGGGCAATGCGGGTAATTTTAATTTCTTTATTTACCGCCCTAATTACCTTGGAAAGATGCATGGCCGTAGTTTCGCCTTCAAGGCTGGGGTTTGTTGCGATGATAATTTCTTGTAGGGGCTGGCCTTGGCCGCCCGCTTTTACTGACGGGCGGCTAAAGCTCGCCCCTACATTTGCAATTCGATCCAGTAACGACTGAACTTCCAAATTCTCCGGTCCCACCCCTTCCAGCGGATTCAACACCCCGCCCAAAATATGGAATACGCCGTTAAATTGCCCGCCCTTATCAATCGCTTGGGCATCCAGCGGTTCTTCCACCACGCAAACCAAAGAATGATCACGCCTAACATCACTGCAAGTAAAACACGGGTCGGTTTCGCCCATATTGTGACAAACGGAACAAAAAATTATCCCAGCTTTTATATTAGCAATACTCTGCGACAAATTGTTAATCTCAATATTATCCTGTTTAAGCAAATAAAAAGCCAACCGCTGTGCGGTTTTTGGTCCCACCCCGGGCAGGCGTCCAAGCTCGTTGATTAATTTTTGCAAACTAGTTGGCAACTTGGTCATAAATAATGCAAAGTTCAAAAATTAAAATGTAAACTTATAGAGTTTTTGCTTTGCAAAAACACCTACATTTTTAATTTTGATTTTTTATTTTTAAATTTACTATACAGGTTCTTCCGCCGGGACCATACTGTTCATTACATTTTGCGGGGAAACATCAAAGCTTTTATCCAAATTCCGGAAAGAAGTTTTTTCCGCGTCAAAATACAAATCAATCTGCCCAACAGGCCCGTTTCTATGTTTTTTAATATGGATTTCGGCAATATGCGGACGGCGCGAATCTTTACCTTTATACATTTCTTCGCGATAAATAAACATAACCACGTCGGCGTCCTGCTCAATGGAACCGGATTCTCTTAAGTCGGCCAACTGCGGAACTTTATCCGGCCGGTTTTCCACCCCACGTGACAACTGCGATAAAGCCAAAACCGGAACGTTGAGTTCACGGGCTAAATGTTTTAGCGAACGGGATATTTCCGAAACTTCCTGCACGCGGTTTTCCGTACTGCGCCCTTCCATTAACTGCAAATAGTCCACCACAATCAAACCCACGCCGTGTTCGGAATGAAGGCGCCTGGCTTTGGTGCGCACTTCCATAATGTTACTGCCGGCGGCATCGTCTATAAATATCGGGGCTTCAGACAACTCACCCATAGCTTGCCCAATCCGCTCAAAGTCATCATCATTTAAATGCCCGGTACGGATTTTCCATAAGTTCACATCGCTCTGGGAAGAAAGCAGACGATCTACCAATTGGTCTTTACTCATTTCCAAAGAAAAAATTCCCACCGGGGTTTTGGCATTCACCGCCACATGGCGCATAATGTCCAAAGCCAGCGAAGTTTTTCCCATGGAAGGACGAGCCGCTAAAATAACCAGGTCGGATTTTTGTAAACCGCCGAGCAAATTGTCTAAATCCACATAGCCGGTGGAGATTCCGCGCAGTTTACCTTTTTCCCGGTGGAGTTCGTCGATTCTTTCAAAAGTGGAATGTAAAATATTCCCAATAGAAACAAAATTTTGCTTTAAATGTTTTTGAGATATGTTGAATAACTTTTGTTCGGCGGAATCTAAAATATCTTCCATATCACCCTCTTCGTTAAACGCCAAGTTGGTCATCTCGCCGGCCGCGCTAATAAGTTTTCTGAGCGCGCCTTTTTTGCGAACAATAAAAGCGTAGTGAGAAATATGCGCGGAGGAGGGGACGGCATTTACCAATTGGGTTAAGTAACTGCTCCCGCCGACTTTTTCCAGAATTTTTCTTTCTTCCAGCCAGTTGGTCATGGTTAAAATATCTATGGAAACATTTTTTTCCGAAAGATTGACCGCCGCTTCAAAAATTAATTTATGTCTGTCGTCGTAAAAGTCGTCGGCCGAAACTACGTCGCCGATTTTAATCAGCGCGTCTTTGTCCAGCATTAAACTGCCTAAAACCGACATTTCCGCCTCCATGTTCTGCGGAGGCATACGTTGCATAATTGAGTTATCCATAATAGTTTTGTATCCGCCGACTGGCGGAAGTAATCCGATGATTCATTAATAAGTCCTATCTATGACATTATAACCCTTTTCTTCAGGTCTTTAAAGCCCCATTAGAAATCTAAAAATCCCTTTAAATAAGCTCTATAATAAACACTTATATAATTTTGTGGATACATAGTTTATAAGTCATTTCTGACGGAGTAAAGGGTCATATGGAATTTAACCACTCCGAACAAAGTGAGGAGTCCCTTATATAAGCGATTCTTCGCTTCGCTCTGAATGGTTTTTATTCAATGTACAAGAGTTATAGACGCTTGCGCTCAAGATGACGTTCAATACCAAGACCTAAATCGCTAACTTACAACCATGGCACTATTCTATATGGCCCAGAGTAAACCCTAAAAAAGCCCCAAATTGGGGCATTTTGGGGAATTTAAGAGGATAGACAGGGGATAGTGTAGTGTGCCGATTTATCGGCTGCTTAGATTTGGAGCTTTTTCTTTACCTTTTGCCCGGCGTCCGTATCCATAAGTTCAAAACCCAAGGCCTCTATTTGGGCTCTAAGCTCGTCTGATTTGGTAAAGTCTTTTTCCTTCCGAGCTGTTTCCCGGGCGGACATTAAATCTTTAATTTCCTGAGGTAGCTCGATATTTTCCAAAATACTGGGCGGAGCTGAAAGCATTAAACCCAAAACCTCGTCAAATTTTTGAATTACAGCATCTTGAGTCTGAACATTAGCGCCGACATGACCAAAGACTTCCCACAAACTTGCAACTAAACTTGGAATATTTAAATCCGCATTCAAAGCTTTTTGCCCCCGGGTTAAATATTCTTTTACAATTTCTTCCTGCACCTGTTGAGAAGCGCCGATAATTTTATGCGCGGAAAGAATATTAAATAATTTTTCCAAAGCCTTATAACTACCCAGCAAACTTTCCCAAGTAAAATTTTGTCTCATACGATAACTGCTTTGCGTAAATAAATATCGTAAAGCCAAAGCCGGCAGGGGAATCTTACTTGCTAAATCCGGCAAGGTTAAAAACTTACCGTCACGCTTTGCCATTTTTTTATCATCCACCAGCAAGTGCTCGCTATGGAACCAGTACTTTACAAAATTACCCTTGCCCAAAAGCGCCTGGCTTTGCGCAATTTCATTGGTGTGATGGGGAAATATTAAATCCACTCCGCCGGTATGAATATCGGTCGGCTCACCGTTAAAAGCAATGTTGTTAATTACGGAGCATTCAATATGCCAACCCGGCCGACCATTACCCAAAACGGGATGAGGCCAAAAAATTTGCGCATCGGTTTCAGGATTATGTGCTTTCCATAATGCAAAGTCACTTAAGTTTTCTTTTTCGTATTCGTCCACGGCCACGCGCGCGCCGACTTTTTTACCTTCCAAAAATTTTTCGCCTACCAGTTCGCCGTAATCGCCAAAATCTTTTTGATATTTTTCAATACTAAAGTATACACCGTCATCTGCTTTGTAGGCGTAACCTTTATCCATCAATGCAATTATAAAATCCTGAATTTGCGGAATGGCATCTGTAACTTTAATAAAAGTTATGTCGTCCACACAGACATTCACTGCTTTTAAATCTTTCAAGAATCCTTGGTAAAAAGTTTCGGTAAACTCCTTTAATTCTTTAATACCCGCATCCTTACCATACTTGTCCATTGCCCCATTTATTGTTTTGTCGTCAATGTCGGTAATATTCATTACCCAGCGGGGATTATAACCATCCGATTTTAAAGTTCGATACAATAAATCAGCCATTATAAAACTGCGCAAATTGCCAATATGAGCAAAATTATACAGCGTGGGACCACAAGTATACATATTTAAGTGGTCTTTTCCGCCAGAAGCGGATTTTTTGATTTCTTCAAGCTTTTTGGAAAGGGTATTATAAAGATTTAACATAATCTAATTTTAACAAAAAAGCTTCCCGCAGGGAAGCTTTAGCGACCATTTGTTACCAAAGTACTTAAATGGTCTTCACGTAATTTTTTTAAACCCTTTGTCAACTCTTTGCCTTCCAAAATTTTTGCCAAATGCAATCCGCCCATAAAGTGAGGAGATATAACATAATCGATATTTTTTTCATAAAGAATTTTGGTTTCAACTTCATCAGAGGCAATAAAAATCAGTTTAGGCTTAATACGCCTGCTCGCGGTTGTAGATTTTATAAAATGTAACAGCGATAAGTTATCGTTAAAATCCGGAACCGTGGAAATTATTAATTTGGCTGCTGCAATATTTGCCTGCTCCTGCACATAGCCGTCCGTGATATCGCCACATATGGCAAAAAATCCCTTATTTATATATTTTTCCACAATCTCCGGGTCAAAGTCTACAATTACAAATGGGTTTTTTTGCTTTTTTAAGGCATCTAACAAATGATGCCCCAAGCGATGGGCACCGACCAAGACAATATGATTTTTAAACTCCGTAGTATGATTGAATTTTTCTGCCACTCCTTTTCTAAAATCAAAATATTTTAGAATAAATTTCAATTTTTCAAAAAGCTGGGTTGCATACATTATCATATACGACGAAATGCCAATGGTAATTATTGCTACCATAGTGATTAACGCGACATCGGCTTTTTGTAAATGACCAAGCTGATAACCCGATGTTACCAAAATTAAACTGAATTCCGAAATCTGCGCCACAGTTACCCCGGCTAAAAACCCCGTGCGCGGTTTGTAACCGAAAAGCCCCAACAAAATCATTACAATTAGCGGGTTACCGATTAAAACGAACAAAGATAACCACAAAGCCTGGGCGGACAAAGAACCTAAATTATCTAGCACTAATCCGGAACCCAAAACAATAAAAAAGATGATGATGAAAAAGTCACGGATAGGTTTAATTTTCCCACTAATTTCATAATGCACACCACTGCGGGCCAAAGACAGTCCGGCCAAAAACCCTCCAATTTCCAGACTAAAACCGATTATCGGCAGGGAAACAAAACTGGCCAACCCCAATGCCCAGGCCAAAGAAAGCACTAGCATAAGCTCCTCGTTGTTGCCGATGCGTTGCAAAATTTTTGGGAAAACTTTTGCCGAGAGCCACCAAATTACCAAAACCAGAATCAATCCTCTAATCAGTGCCATGCCAATACTTTGCCAAAGGGGCAAGCCGGAATAAAAACCGTTACCACTTGAACCCAAACTGGAAAGAGCAATTAAAATTAAAATTGCAACAAAATCTTGGGTTAAAAATATGCCTACCACCAACTTACCGTACAAGCTTTGCATATCTTTTTTCTCACCCAAAAGTTTTACCACAATTATTGTAGAAGAGAATGTCAGCGCTGGTGCCAAATACAAAGAGGGGATTTCCCCAACGCCTAATACCCTTAAAATAGCATAGCCGATGCCTGTCGTAAAAATAATTTGCCCCAGAGCCACCAGCAGTGCGGTTTTGCCCAAACGCTTAAGCTGAGCTATGTCCAACTGCAAGCCCACCATAAACAACAACAAAGTAATGCCAATTTGCGCCAAAGCGGAAAAAGTATCGCCTTGTTGCAGGCGATAATAACCCAAAGGTCCGACAATTACGCCGGTTAAAATATAGGCAATAATACTGGGTTGCTTAAGCAAGCTGACCAAAAAAGACACCAGGCCAGCTAAAATAAGAACTGTTGTAATCTCAAAAAATAAATTATTCACCTGTTAAAATTTTTGTTACTGATTTTGATTTCAAATAGATTTTACTTTAAATTCATTATACCATAACTTTAACGAGTTGATAAATCTACAAAAATCCGCTAAAATCAATGATATATGAAAATTGATGCAATTTTTTTAATCGGTCCACAGGGTTCGGGCAAGGGCACACAGGCAAAAATGTTAGCCACTAAACTTGATTTCTTCCATTGGGAAATGGGCGGGATCTTGCGTGCTGTGGCTAAAGAAGATACCGATTTAGGCAAAAGAACAAAAGCCCTGGTTGACCAAGGAGTACTTTTAACAGATGAACAACTTTACGATGTTGTGGATGACCGCTTGGGGCAAATCCCGGCCAATATCGGCATAATTTTTGACGGGTTGCCTCGCCGTGTCGCCCAAGCTGAACATGTAATGGAATTTTTACACCGGCAGGGTAAAACTAATTTGGTGACTCTATATATTAGTTTGCCGGAAGCGGAAACTATGTCCCGCCTGCTAAAACGAGCACAAATTGAAAATCGTGCCGACGATACTCCGGAGAAAATTAAATTTCGCCTGGATCAATATAAAAATGACACTCTGCCGGTGCTGGATTATTTAAAAAGCGAAACCCGTTTTTTTGAAATCGATGGGAGTAAAAGCATCGATAAGGTTAACAATACCGTAAATTCAACTTTAGGAATCTAATGGAAAACGGCCAACAACCATTAAATATTATATTACTAGGGGACCCGGCCGCGGGCAAAGCCACGCATGGCGCTTTTATTGCGAAAAAATTTAATATGTACGATCTGGATATGGGGCGCGAATTGCGCTCCCTTTCTAAAAATCCGGTTTCACGAAAAAAATACCGCTTTGACGAAACTCTGGAAAAAGGAAAAATGACACCGACAAAAATTGTCCGGCAAATCCTACAAGACCGAATGTCTGCCGTACCGGCTAGCCGTGGCTTGCTTTTAAACGGGACACCAAAAATGATCGGCGAAGCCAAACTGGTTACCAAGTGGTTAAAGGAAGAAAAAAGATCCAATATAATTTTTATATATTTATCCATTCCTTTAAAAGAAACCGTTGCACGAATGACCGGACGCAAAGAGTACTTTAAGGGAAAATTTTCCAAACGCCCGGACGACAACAACCAGGCATTAAAAAATCGCATTGTGTACTATCAGAAAAACATTTCCGAGGTGGTAACATACTTTAAAACCAAATATCCTTTTGTTAAAATTTCCAGCTTGGGCAGTGTTAAGGAAGCCAGAAAAAAGTTATTAGATTGTCTTAATAAATATGAATAAAGAATCTAAGAGCCTGTTTGAAAACTCCTATGTCTAGCATTTAAGCCAACCTCCTGACCATGATGTGGATCATAGCGATGTAAATCATAGTCTCGCCGGTCTCCGGATGGTATTCGTAATCCTTGCTTAATCTTCTGTACCGGCC
>JBBRWU010000041.1:0-9707 GCA_038249015.1 Candidatus Doudnaibacteriota bacterium
TAACGGAGCGAAAATAATCACTACCGTTAACAGCACTTCTGCAACTTTTAGAAAATTGATTTTTTTTATAATTTGTTTCAAGCTGTTCACCCCCTCTCATGTCCTCAACCCTCTCCCTTCACAGATCCGCTCTTATCCCGACAAGTCGAGAAAGAGGCGAACAGAGAGGGTCAGGCGAGAGATTACGAAATTAATAATATTATAACACATTGTCGAGAATGTCAGAAATGTCGGAAAATCAGACTAATCGGATAGGTTGGAATTGAAATTCCGCCATTTTTTTATTAGGTTATTTATTTGTTTGTTTGGAGACAATCCGATAATGGTCAATCATCGCCATGTAAGCCTCTTCTTTAAATTTCTCCGTTCTGATTTATCTGATTTTCCGACTTACGATTCATCTGACCTTCCGATTATTTCATCGTTACCGTATTGGCGACTATTCTTACAATGGTAGCGGCTAGAATAATTACCACCAATCCGATAATCGCATTAGTCAAAGTTTTTTGGCCTTTTTCCGCAGATTCTTCGTTACCGGCAGATGTTAAATACCAAAAACCACCCAGCATAATAAATAATACTGCTACCGTCCCGGCTAAAATTAAACCTGTTTCTATTAACCACAACACTAAAGCATTAATACTGCAATATTGATCAGGAAGATCTATATACATTCCTTGAAACTGCTTTTTAAAAGCAGCGCATCTTGCAGCTTCTTTATCTGTTAGGCCATTTACTAATACTGCTTTTACTAAACTCGGTGCAAAGACCAAAGCGCTAAAAATTATTGTCTGCCACCAAATTTGAATTTTTCCTAAATATTTTTTCATATTTTTTGAGAAATATTATAACTTGAATTTTGGCTGGTTTTTACGTCTCTAACATCAATCTCGATTAAATTTTGTACTATTGCGATAATACTAAACGCTAGTAAAACCACTATTAAACCTATCGCCGCCCAGGTGATTGTTTTTTTTGCAGCCGTAACCGCTTCTTCATTGCCTTGCGAAATGACCAGTTTAAACCCGCCAATGACCACAAAGGCCACAGCCCAAATTCCGGTAATATAAATAAACCCGCGCATAATTTTTAACAACAACTCGGTAAGGTTACTGACACCTTTAATTGGATTATATAAAACCGTTGTACTTTGCCCTTGCATTCCGGCAGGCGGAGTCTGTCCTGCGGGTGGAACCTGTCCAGCTGGCGGCGTTTGCCCTGCCGGCGGAGTTTGGCCAGCTGGTTTGCTTGGTTTAATACTACAACTTGTTTCCGCGTTTGCTTGTGTTTTTCCACACCAACATACATCTGGAATTGCCTGAATCGGTTTTGGACATGCCGCTATATCTTTTGAATTATAATCCGTAGCACATGCGTATTTTCCATCACCTTGGAAAACACATCCAAACAACCCAGCATTGTTTCCGGATGAAGCAAGAGAAACATCAATACCGGCAGATTTTCTCATAAAGGACATTAATGGGGTATAGCCTTGTGACGAAGCAACTCCAGCCCTCAAAGTTAATGTTTGGCCATTTTGATAACCCTTGCTTGAAGGAGTGAACGAATAAGAAAAGGGGATTTTTGCCGTATTCCCAATTTGAAAACTTTTTTGATCATCAATAATTATATCTACGGAAAGGGCATTGTCTTTCCAAACTTTAATAAAATAAGAAGTTAATACGCTACTCCCCGAATCCGGGGCGCATTTGCCTTTATCGGCAGGGTAAGGACTTAGATTTGAAAAAGTTACATCTCCACTCAAAGTCAAAACTGAATTAGCATTAGCCCTTTTGGGGTTAACATCAAAATTTATTGATACATTACAAACATTTGCAGCCTTAACGTCTTGCACAAACCCAAAAAATCCACTCAAAACTAAAGCCGAGAAGATTACAAAACTAAAATACTTTTTTATTTTAAACATTTTTATTTACTTAATTATGCAAGGTTTGCCGTTTGGTTCCCCACCAGGATTTAAATAACATAACGGTTGCGAAAAATTTATACGTGCAGTATTGCCTTCTTCGGTATTTGCCAAGCCCAATAAAATTCCATTTAAGGCAGTATTAACCAAAATAAATGCCATCATTACAAACACAAACCCCACTACTGCATTGGTAATTGTTTTTTTATGCTTAGTAATGCTTTCTTCATCGCCCATAGTGACAATTAACCAAAAACCACCGTATACAATCTGATATACCGCATATATGCCAGCGGTGGAAATGAGCCAGTTGGTAACTGTGGCAATCATTATAAAAATATAACTCAAATTACAAGGGTCTTCCCGTACGGTTCCGGCATCGTCTTTGTATCCGCCACACGGCACTAAACCGCGAGCCAAAGCAAAAGAAGGCATTAAGGAGGTTAAAGACAGGCTGATAAATATTGCTATAAGTATTTGTTTCTGGATGGACATTTTCATATTTACTATAACATCTTTTATTAGGAATTCCAAATATCAAATTACAAATTTCAAATAAATGCTCAAAATTTAAAGCCTAAAATTACTTAACCTTATTTTTTGAATTTCTAATAATTGCGGAAAAAATTAATAGCAACTCATTGGCTTCTTTCCACATATCTCTTGCTTCATTTTGTAGGCTGGGGCAAGACTTTGCAATTATCCTTAACCAATAACGAGTTTCTTTTATTTCCTTTTTGCAAATACCCATTTTATGTTCAAAGTCTTTGCGTGATTCAGCGGAATCCGCTTCGCAGTAATTGGCTCCTACCGATGTGCCAGACCTGATAAACTGAGTAATTATTGGATTGTTAATTGGACTCAGCGTGACTTTTTTCGCAAATAGCACAACCAGCTCACCAAATTTGGCGGTTCTTTCTTCTAAATCAAATTTCTTTTTTTCATCTGACATTAGAATTTCATTTGAAATTTGTAATTTGATATTTGAAATTAATTACTACTGCCTGGTAATTGCACTCGCTTCCTGCTGGCCTTGGGACAGACCCTGCGCCGGAGTCAGACCATTTAAAATAACATTATCTATCATTTTCCCGAAAATACCGTCAATTTTTTCCTGGTCGGGTTTGTAAAACGCTTTGGCGGTTAAATTGGCATTGGCAAACTCGCCAATTTCCGTGTCTTGAATTTGTAGAGAAATTAAATCTTTCCTACTGGAAGGCTGTTTATGCTTGGCATAATACTTATCCAGCGAGTCTTTGGAAGAAATAAATTTCAAAAAGTCCCAAGCCCAATCGGCATTTTTAGTTTGTTTACTAACCACTTCCCCCCAATAGTTGGCAAAATTTACACTCGGGTCATCCAAATTCGGTTGAGGTACTGCGCTAACATCAAAATTTAAATTTGGATTTTTTTGTCTGATGGTGTCGGCAGTATAAGCGTAGCTGTACATCATGGCTGACCGGCCGTTAATAAAGGCATCAATGGAGTAATCGCTACGGGAATTCCAGTTATAGTTAATATTGGAAGAGTTGGCAAATGAGGTGTAAAAACTTAAAGCATCCAAACCGGGTGCGGAATAATTACCGTTTTTTTGAATATTGTCGGCAAAAGTCGGTCTACTGCCGTCTGAAGCATAAGGCACTGCACCTTTTTGTAGCATAAACAAACTTAAAATATCCACTCCTCGGCTTACATTGGCATTAGTGCCAATAGCAAAGGCACTCCGTGTAAAATACCCCTTACTGTCGGATTTTTTTATTTTTTGCACAGCGGTTGCCATTTCCGCCCAAGTTTTCGGCGGAGTCGCAATTCCGGCAGAGCCTAAAATATCTTTATTATAGTAGAGACCCAGAGAGTCAACCGATAAAGCAACGCCATAAATTTTTTGGCTAACCGCAAAGTCTTTATCTACCACATCCACAAAGGAATCTTTAAAATCTTTGTAGGTAAAAATTTTCTCCGGTGCCGGAGTGGCTTTGTCCAAATAGGCCGGCAGCCACGCGTTATTTATAGAAAAAATGTCCGGGCCGGTGCCGGAAGCCAGGGCATTTAACAAATCTGATTGGTAATTTTCAATATTTTTTTTGGTATAAACAATCCGGACGTTAGGGTGCTTTTGCTGGTAAGCGTCAATTAAAGGCTGTAAATTTTCACTATCCTCAAAAGGTTTCCAAAAATTTAAAACTACTTGCTTTTGGGCCGGTGTTGAACCACCACCGCCACAACCGGCAGCCAGCAAACTAATAAACAAAACCGCCCCGACAATTTTTATAAATTTGTTATTTATTTTTGATTTCATAATCTGATTTTTGACTTCCGTAATAATATTTAGGGCGTTTATACGGAAATTATATTTTTAAATTTTTTAGATAGTCTGAAAATTCATTTTTTAATTCATTATGTTTTAAACCGAATTCCACCACTGTTTTTAAATACTCCAGCTTATTCCCACAGTCATGATATTTGCCGTTTTTTATTTCCAAAGCATAGCAGTCTTTTTTCTGTTCAAGTAAAATATTTACCGCATCAACATACACTAACTCGCGAGGGGTATTTTCAGTCTCCAATCTTCTTGAGGCTTCTTCAATAGCGCCAAAAAACTCCGGTCCGAATACACTCCCGGAAATTACAGCGTAGTCGGAATCTATCATCCCTACACCCGGTTTCTCAATTATTTGGCTGATTTTTAGAACACCGGACTCTATTTCTTTACCGGCCGCATAGCCATAACGTTTATAATCTTCCGGCTGATTAAATTTCATACTGCCTAAAATTGCACTGCCACCATATTTTTCGTATGCCACTATTAACTGTTTACTGCGACTGGGTTCGGCTTCAATAAAATCATCGCCCCATAGCACTAAAAACGGCTCATCACCGATAAAATGTTTGGCATTTAAAATTGGAGTAGCATTCCCAAGCGGACCTTTTTGGCGCACATAATAAAAATTAGCCATATCGGCAATCCGGCGAATTTCTTCCAATGCCTGGTACTTGTTAGATTCCTGAAGACGTTTTTCCAATTCAAAAGGATAGTCAAAATGGTCTTCAATGCTCCGTTTGCTCCAGCCGGTAACAATAATAATATCTTCTATGCCCGCACTCACTGCATCTTCCACCACATATTGGATAATCGGCTTGTCTACTATTGGCAACATTTCTTTGGGCATGGCTTTGGTGGCCGGCAAAAACCTAGTACCGAAACCCGCCGCCGGAATAATTGCTTTTCTTATTTTCTTGTGTGTATTCATATACCGATATTATATCACGCTAGCGATTAAGAGAAAACTGGGTTATATGGAATTTAACCACTCCGAACAAAGTGAAGAATCCCTTATATAAGCGATTCTTCGCTTGCGCTCACAATGGTACTTATTCAAGACATAAAGGTTGCGGAAGCTACGCTTAAGGTGACGCTTAATACCATGACCTAAACCGCTAACTTGCAACCATGGCACTATTATATATGACCCGGAAAACTCTCTATTCTGACTTTGGTCGATACTGCACGGCTTCCGCCAAATGACCAAATTCAATATTTTCCACCCCGGCTAAATCGGCTATTGTGCGGGCAACTTTTAAAATTCGATGAAGCGAGCGTCCGGAAAAATTAAATTTTTTCATAGCCTGTTTTAAAAATTCTTTTCCGGTGTCTTCCAGCCCGCAATATTGTCTTATCTCCACCAGACCCATTTCACTATTGGTCTTACTTTTATTAAACCTGCCGGTTTGTACGGCACGAGCTTGTTCTACCCGGACCTTAATGTCGGAAGATTTTTCCGCACCTCCGGAGGCAGCCATTTTTTCATAGGGCAATCTTGGCACCTCTACATGCAAGTCAATTCGGTCCAAAAGGGGCCCGGAAATCTTTTTCTGATATTTAAAAATTTGCCCCGGGGCACAAACGCAATTTTTTGTTCTGTCACCAAAATATCCGCAAGGGCATGGATTTTGAGCAGCCACTAAAGTAAATTTTGCCGGAAAAGTAAAACTGCCCGAGGCACGCGAGACCGTAACCACTCCGTCTTCCAGCGGTTGTCTTAAAGCCTCTAACACATTTCTGGGAAATTCCGGAAATTCATCTAAAAACAAAATTCCCCGGTGTGACAAAGTAATTTCTCCCGGACGCGGACTGGCCCCGCCGCCCACCAAGGCAACATTGGAAGTGGTATGATGCGGGCTACGCACCGGCCGGCTCACCACAAAATTACCCGAAAGTTTTCCGGCAATGCTATAAATTTTAGTCAGCTCCAAAGCCTCTTCCAAAGACAGGTCCGGCAATATCCCGGTCATAGCTCTGGCCAGTAATGTCTTCCCGCTGCCCGGGGGACCGGACAACAAAATGTTATGCCCGCCGGCGGCGGCAATTTCCAAAGCCCGCTTGGCCAACTCTTGCCCGGCTACGTCTGCCATATCCAATGCGGGGGTATGATTTTTAAAAATTTCAGCAATTTCAGCCGGTGGTTCTTGGTCTAACTTTTTTATAGACAAAAAATGGGCGAGCAGTTGTTTTAAATTATCAACCGGAAATATTTTAATTCCTTCCACCAACGCGGCCTCTTTGGCATTCGCTCTCGGAATATATAGCTCCTTTACTCCCATACTCTTAGCTTTAATGGCTACCGCCAATACCCCGGGCACCGGACGGAGTTGTCCGTCCAGTGAAAGTTCTCCTAAAAAAATTTTTCCCATGGGATCAAATTTTATTTGTTCTGCTGCCGATAAAATAGCCAAGGCTATAGGCAAATCAAAATGAGTACCCAATTTTGGTACATCTGCCGGCGCCAAATTAACACTAACCCGAGTTTGTGGATAATTACATTCTGAATTTTTTATAGCCGCTTTCACCCGCTCCCGACTTTCCTGCACGGCCGTATCAGCCAAGCCAACAATAATGGTGGCGGGAAGGCCGTTGGAAACATCCGCTTCAACTTCTACCTCCGTCGCCTCAAGACCAATTACCGCTGCAGATAAAATTTTAGAGATCATATAATTTTACTAAATACTAATTTTTACCAATAGACCTGTTGCTTAAATAATTTTTTGATTCAAAATTATGATATTTCAGACAAAACCGTAGTTTAAAATTTTGATGTTTAACCTTAGTTAAGCGGTCCGCCTTAGGCGGATTAACAAGGTTTTGGCGAAAGAGTCCACCTTAGGCGGAGGCGAGAAATTATTAAGCACCAGGTCTAAAATACTAATTCTCTGTTTGAAATTCGTATATTGGTACTGATTGGTAATTCGTAAAAACAGTAATCCTATTTAAAAAACTTTTTTTGGCTAAGTAGTAGTATTATAACACCTACTATTATATATCCGTCGGCAAAATTATAAATTCCCACCCAACGAGAAAAAGAGATATATATAAAGTCCCGCACATAACCCAAAACCATCCGCTCACCTATATTTGCAATTGCTCCGGCAGAGATGAAAAGCCATGCTAATTTTTCTAATTTTCCCAAAAGAAAAAAATTCTTTTTCAAATATAGAAATACCATTATCATAACCACGAAATAAATTGCGTACATTACCCAGACCGGCAAAACAATACTAAAGGCAAAAAAATAATTCCTGAAAGGGTTAGCAACTAAAAATTTACTGAGCTGATCCAAAAAAATACAAAACAAAAACCCTAACCCCCATAAACTCATTTGTTTTATTTTTGGGGTTAAGGTTTTTAACATTCTTGAAAAGATTAATTTTAGAGCGCTTTATCCGCCCAAGGCAAAGCATTCAGACGTTCATGGCTAATTTCTTTCCCCTCGTCGTCAATCCCGTAATTACCTGCGTCAATTTTTACCAAGGCTTTTGCAATTTTGTCCAAATCTGTCTGGATTTTAAAAATAACTTCACGGCTCACATCATCACTTTCAACTTCCTGAGCGTTGGAATCTATATCGGCTCCCAACTCTTCATGAGCTTTAAGGCCGGAAAGATCCTGCTCCAATTTTGCTTTTTGCTCTATTAATCTAACTTTCATTTCTTGAATAAAATCTTGTGATAGCATAATTGTCTATTTAATTAGGTTAAATTTATTATAACTAATAAAAATTATTCCTACAAATGAAAAAGCGCCCGAACTGGGCCAAATAAATAAATAAAAGGGCCGTTGGGGCGCTTGAACCTAAATTCGATCGAACAATCATCGCAGTAGATGCAGGGCTTAAATCTGTTTAAGCCCTAAACCTACTGCAATGGCTGCTACTCTGTCGAATTCAAGCCTTCCCCGATAACATCGGAGAGAAAAGCGTCTGAATTCCAATCTAATGTCAAACTGCACTTCAAACTTCTCTTATGGTGATTTAACACCTAACATGGATTATATTTTATTTTGAAATATAACCTGCCTACATTCCGGAGAATGCCGACCTTCATTTTTTTTGTTTTTGTTTTGCAAACAGCCTAGATTGGATAGGCTATGACGAGAAGTTAGAAGGAAGCCGACTTTCAAATGAATTAAAGGCCGATTTCCTTCAGCGAGTTTGATTATTTTTAAAGAGCTTTTTATTTCTACACTTGTCCACACATTTACTGTACATTTATCATAACAAGCATATACTGCCTTGTCAACTCATGAGGTATTTTTGAAAATATTGTCTTTTATTTATAAGGTTTTTTGAAAAATATGTTGAAATTTTCATCAAAAAATCACTAAATTACAAATTTGATATCATGTGGATAACTGGTTTACAAACTCCCGCCTACGATTTCTGCTCCGGGAATAGCTTTGTAATAATTTTTAAACGGCTTTGCGTACTCTTTGGCTAACTTTGCATCAATAATATAGACTTCTTTAAGTTCAGGAGTATAAAAGAATTTAATTAAATTGTGGAAATTCAACAATGCCCTGGGCAAAGCATATTCCATAAAAGCGTTACCAAGGCTTTGAGAAATCGCTTCTTGGTAAGGGTGAGTAAATTGCTCAAACGGTAGCCGGCACAATACCAAAGTTTTTACCGCCAACTTGTTTACCGGATCTACTGCTTGGTTATTATTCATGGCACGCAGAATAAATTTATCCGTGGCAAGCAAGAGACTATTATGATTAATGGAAAAATTTCGGAAAATCTTATTACTGCCACCGGAGTTTGACTGAGCAAAAAGAGAAGCTTTCTTTTTAATGCCCTCATAATTAGCTTCATAAAATTCCTTAACCATGGTTTGGTTGGGTAATAAAGCAACGGCCGGATATTTTTGAACTTCACACAAAAGTTGGCGTAATTCCTCCGAATTCACTGCTTTAGGCCATATGTGAAACATTACTTTCTCCCGTCCGGCTCCAAAAACCTTTTTTATTCCGGCAAACAAATCTCCCTGCTTTATGGAAGTCTTGCTATTTTTTGGGTTATCCTTAATAACTTGCCGGCTAATTTCAAAAGTTTCCAAACCTAAGCGATTAACAAAAAATTCCAATAATTCATCAAAGACCAATTCATCGGCAAAACTTACCCCGGCAAACTTATTTAAAATAGTTTCTACCAAGCCATTAATATGTAACGGCATATTGACAAGTGAACATCGGTTTTCCGCCAACTCAATCCAACGCACTTGGTTTTCTTCTTCTTTAAAAAAATTCTGAATGTTTTCCAAAAACCGTGAAATTTCTTTTGAATCTAAAGTTTTATTAATTTGCGAGGTTTTTTCTATAAAACTTTGGGCCGCACTCCGGACTTTCAAATAACGCTCATCATTCTCCGTTTGGACGGTAATTTTAAAATACATAAACCCGGGCGGATCACTTTGCAGTAAGGCCGAGGTTAAACCAAAAAACAAATCA
>JBBRWU010000042.1:0-9698 GCA_038249015.1 Candidatus Doudnaibacteriota bacterium
ACAGAATCGTAAAACTTAATTCTGCGTAATTTCTCTGGATAATCTTTTCTGCCTTTTTGTGTGGAGAGCCGAATTACCTGATCGCAGATAATACCTGATTTTTTATCCGCTGAATTGGAACGAGTCGACACAAACCTCATTCCACCCTTAGCCCTGGTAACAAAGAAAGCTTTGGCCGTGTGAATTTTGTAAAATCTTCCGTAGTCCACATAACCTCTGTCCATAACATAGTAAGCCCCGGGTTCAAATTCTACAATATCTAAAAAGTTAATATCGTGGCTTTTTACGTCGGAAATATGGAAGAAAGCTGGAATAATGCCTTTTAACTCCAGTCCCAAGTGCAACTTGACCGCCGCCCGTTTCTATATCAAACTTGCCCAGGGAAACATTTTCAGACAGAGTTCAATAGTGGTGGAATCAATAAGGTAAACTGTGCCATCCAAGTCAAGATTAAAAGATTTATCATTAACGTAAAACTTTCTGGCTTCAGCAATCAACAACATCGCAAAATCGCGATAAATTCTCCAGTCTCGATGTTCATTGGCTTCAGCTAAAGTTGAACGCGTAACGCTGTAGTGAAAGCCCAAATGATAAAGTTTTCCTTGATGGGCATTTAAACAAACCACTACATCACGCAAACTTTTCCGAAAAGACAGCTGGCCAAAAACAAGAGCCAAAAATTGTTCCCAGCATGAGAATTCTTTTACCCGATACTCACCGCGATATCTGGCTACGCATTTATTAAATTGGTAACGAACAACTGTTTCCATAATCTGTGAAAAAACATACTTTCCTTGATGCATAATGGGTAGCGACTAATGGTTATTTACCAATTATCGCATAAACCCATGCAAACTAAATTGAAATCGAAAAATATGTTTTTGCCAAATTACGGCTACATTAAAAGCAATTTAAAGAATTTTTAAAAATTAACCGGACACTAGTGGGGTATAGGATAACTGCAGTTGCGCTCTGTCCCTGTCCGTATATCCGTATGCGTTATCCGTATTCCGTAAAGTTATTTAATACTAAGAATGCTCTTTTTATAACTGTCCAAGTTGTCTAGGGCCACGCCGGTCCCCTTGGCCACACACAACAAAGTTTCCTCGGCTACAAAACACGGCACACCCACGGCATTGGCAATATAGTGGTCCAAGTTGCGCAAAAGCGCGGTTCCGCCGGTCATGACCATTCCTTTGTCAATAATGTCGCTGGCCAGCTCAGGGGGAGTTTCTTGTAGAACGGTTTTTACGGCTTTGACGATCTCGAGCAAGTCATCGGAAATCGCGTGGACTACTTCATTAGTAGAAATGGTAACGGTTTTCGGCAAACCGGAAATCATATCCCGCCCTTTAATTTCCATTAACTCTTCTTCCGGCAAAGCCATAGCGCTACCGATGGTAATTTTGATTTCTTCGGCTGTGCGGTCACCAATAGCCAACCCATGTTTTCTGCGCACAAAGTCGATTATAGATTGGTCAAGTCGGTTACCTGCCACGCGTACGGAGGTTGAGTTCACAATTCCGCCCAAAGAAAGCACCGCCACGTCCGTTGTCCCGCCGCCCACATCAATAACCAAATTACCTCGCGCTTCGGCAATGGGGATACCCGCGCCAATGGCAGCGGCCACAGTTTCTTTAATTACATAAACGGACTTGGCCCCGGCAGCCATAGCCGCATCAATCACGGCCCGACGCTCGGTTGAGGTTATGCCTCCGGGCACAGAGATCATCAGCTCGGGACGAAAAAATCGAACATTACCCAAAGCTTTATTTATAAAATACCGGAGCATGGCTTCGGTAACCCGGTAATCGGCAATTACACCGTCTCTCATGGGCCGACTGGCAACAATGGTTTCCGGCGTTCTGCCCAGCATCTCTTTGGCTTCCTGGCCCACCGCCAAAACGCGGTTGTCTTCCAAAGAAATAGCCACTACTGTCGGCTCATTAATAATAATCCCCCGCTTGGGAACATATACCAATGTATTGGCCGTGCCTAAATCTATGCCTATTTTAGTTTCAAACATGAATATAATCCTAATGCTCCAAATTAATATCCAAATGTCACGAATATTCACTGCTTTCTTTTCAGAGCATACGGATTGCAGTATTCGGGGCATTCGGATTATGTTATCAATATCCTATTATGGGACTGTTGCCAAATGGCATTTTGACTGCTCCGCCTTAGGCGGATTGATCACTCGGCCAAAAAAACTTTTCCGCTTACCTTTCAGGTAAACATCGAAATTTGTTTTGCCCAATTGCCTCAAAATTCTCAAATTTCGTCTTAAAAGCCCATTCGGCAACAGTCCCATTATACCAAACCCGCAATGTATTGTAAAAGCCCACTATTTAGGCTAAAATATACTCATATATGGCTAAAAAATTTAGGTATTTATTACTTCTATTGGGCTTTATAGTTTTTATTGTCCTTGCACCGTTAATTGTACTTTACGTCCGCGGCGTAACTTATGATTTTGACAAAAAAGCTTTTGTCACCACCGGCATTTTGGCCGTACGCTCAGAACCCAAAGATGCGGGCATTTATTTAAATAACCAACTTAAAAAAGAAACTTCCGGCGACATTAAATTTGTAGCTGTCGGTGAATACGAAGTTTCAGTAAAAAAAGACGGGTACTTTCCTTGGAGTAAGCGCCTGACCATTAAATCCGGCCAAGTAACCTGGAGCAGTCCGATTTTTAATAAAATCTATCTGCTTTTAAAAAATCCGATCACCCAAAATTTGGTAAATAAAGTTACCGATATTTATGGACGAGCAGATAGCGTTGCCTTCATTACAGACGAGTCTTTGAATATTGTGCCGATTAACAATCCCGCTAATCCGAAAATATATCCGCTACCTGAAATTTTAACCGCAATTACCTATGTGGATACGGATTTAAATAATATTATTTTAACCGTCCCGGACAAAAAAACTTTTTTATTTAAAAAATCTTCGGGACAATTTTACGACTTAAGCGGTCTTTTTAAAGACCAAGTGGATTTTGACTTTAATAACGGCGAATTATTCGCACTCAGTAACAGTACGCTGTACAAAATAAATTCGGATAAAAAAATTAAAACACCGCTATTTTCCGATGTTAAAGCGTTTAATTTTCAGGACGGTCTGTTGTATTTTATTCAAAGTAAACCCGGGGAAAACCCTGTTCTTTTCACAAGCCAAGCCCCTTTTACTTTTAGTCAGGAACTCATTAAAAACCTTCCGGATTTTTCTTCCGCCAAATTATTTATAACTTACGAAAAACAAATATTTCTGCTGGCTGACAACACTCTTTACTTGACCAATTCCACAATGGAAAAAATGGCAGACAACGTCAATTATTACAACTTTCAGGCAACAGACTCAACTTTGGTCATCATCCATTCCGGCCAAGCCGATTTTTACGATCCTCTGGCTCGGCACTTAAACTATATTACCCGCACCTCGGAAAATATAAAAAGCCTGACCATAAGAAGTAATATTGGCCAAGCATTCTATATTTCTAATGGCAAAATTAATTCTATTGAACTGGATGCCCGAGATAAACAAAACCAATATTCAATTTATGAAGGAAGTGCTAATAAATTTTTTATAGACAGCTCCGGAAAATATATCCTCTTACTGGATGGCAATACCTTGAAAAGTATAACCATAAGGTAGTTTAGCTTAAAGCATTATCTATGGCTTCGTTCACCAATTTATCCGCCTCTTTATTACTTTCCCTAAAAACGTGGTGAAATTCTACGTTTTTAAATTTTTGCATCAATTTAAAAACTTCCTGCGCCAAAATTTTCAGCGTAGGTTCTTTTATTTTGTAGCGCCCCTGCATTTGCCGAACAATTAATTCCGAATCCATATTGATTTTTAAAATTTCCGCGCCCAGTTTTTGCGCTTCTGTTAGCGCCAAAATCAACGCCTGATATTCGGCAAAATTATTTGTCTGTGCGCCCAAGTACTTTTTATACTCACCAATAATCTTATTTTGCTCGTCACGAAAAACCACTCCCGCCCCGGCCGGTCCCGGATTTCCTCTCGCTCCTCCGTCTGTGTTGACAATTAAACTTTTAGACATATACTATATATTTTTATTTGCAAAATAAACTGCGTAAGCATCTTTTATTAACTTAGGACTATCTACGCCATTGTAAAATTTAATTTTCTTAATATCTTTGATGTCTATCCATTCCGCAGGGCTAGCATATGCTTTTTCATATTCATCAAAATTTTCTATGGAAATTTTACCCTTTGGATTTTTACATAAATAATAAACTAGAATTGAGTGCAGTCTTTTTTTGCTCTCAATACTAATAAAAAAATCCTGTGTTACCTTTATTAATTTATCAAGTGTAACTTTTAACCCGGTTTCCTCCCATACTTCCCGCACCAAAGCATCTTCCAGTAATTCCCCACGGTTAACTCCCCCGCCAGGAAAGTCGTAACCATCCCATTGTTTACTTAACAATATTTTATTCCCTTTAAAAATCAAAGCATAAGCCGAGGGACGAAAAATTAGTTCGCCAACCTCAACTTTATACTTTTTACGTTTAATATCTCTGCAAATTATAAATTTTTTAACCATGTTGGTTTAAAACAATCAGACCAATTATCAAAATGCCACTCTTAAATCCACCACTCTTAATTTTACCTCGTTTCTTCCGTTCCAGTTATCTTCAATCAATTCGCAAGCCACATCTACAGTATCACCGACTTTAAAGTTTTTTTCAAGTTGGGCGGAGTTAAAGGCAATTCCGGCTATGGTGCGATTGCCTTTTTTAAATTGATATTGGCTGTGCTGGCCGGTAGCGCCCACGGTGCGAGTTGAAAGTATTTCCGCGTTTGAGATTAAAAATTTTGGATGCGGATTGCCCACGCCAAAAGGCTCGAGTTGCTGTAACATTTGGTATGTACCATTTGACAATTGACTTTCATCCAGCTCAGCTTCCAATTGCAAAACTTTTTGTGATTTTTCTTCGCTGAGGTTAATTTCCGCATACTCTAAAATTTTGCTGTAAAATTTTTCAAAATTATCCGCGTGTAAAGACAACCCTGCCGCCTGCTTGTGTCCGCCAAATTTTACCGTATGAGCAGAAGCGTATTTTATGGCTTCTAAAATATCAAATTCCCCGGCAGTGCGCGCCGAGCCGGTACAAAAGCCATCGGTCTTTTCCAAAACAATTACCGGCTTATAGTATTCCTCTGCCAGCCTGCCGGCTACCAAGCCCACCACACCTTTGGGCCAACCGTCTCCCATAAGCAATAATATTTTTCGGTCTTGGATTTTTACCACTTGCTCCTTGGCCTCGCTAATTACACTGGCGGTTAATTGCTGACGGCGCTTGTTTATTTCTTCCAGTCTTAAAGCTTTTTCCAAAGCTTGCTCGGGACTCTCTTCCAATAGCAAATCCAAAGCCATATTGGCATGCTCCAAACGCCCGGCAGCGTTGACTCTGGGGGCAATAACAAACCCTAAAGTATAAGTGTCCACTTTTTTCTTTTCCGGTTGTACTCCTGCGGTAAACATTAAAGTCTTAAGCCCGATCCATTTTGTCTTGGGTAAAACTTTAAGGCCGAATTTTACAAAAATTCGGTTTTCGCCTCGCAAGGCATGACAGTCTGCCACGGTGCCAATGGCCACCAAATCAAGCAGCCATTTTTCATAGCCATAGATGTACCTTATGGGCTCTCTCCCCAAGACATGGGGAGAGTCGGAGAGAGGTTGATTAAACCTTGATTTAACTTTTTCATCTTGCGATAATATTCCGCACGCCAGTTTAAACGCAACTCCCACGCCGACAATTTCACGGAAAGGATAATTATCGTTAGCATTTTTTGGGTTTATCAACGCATATGCATCGGGAATGGGGCCGATTATTTCGTGGTGGTCGGTAATGATAAAATCCATCCCCTCGCGCGCGCAAAGTTCTGCCGCGTCGCAAGAATTTGTTCCACAGTCCACGGTGATAATTACCTTAGCTCCTTTGTCTTTTATTTTTGAAATCGCTTCCAAATTTACCCCATAACCTTCGGCAAACCGGTCAGGAATATAACTTTCCACATTCTCATAGCTCAAAAATTTAAAAGTCTGGCGCAAAACCGCATTAGCTGTAACCGCATCGGCGTCATAGTCCCCATAAATACAAATTTTTTCGCTATTCTCAATTGCCTGCCAAATCCGGTCAACGGCTTTTTGCATATCTGCAAATAAAAACGGGCTGTGTAATTTTTCGTAACTGATTTCCAAAAAATCCGCGGCGGAAATTTCGTCTTCCATTCCGCGGTTATACAATAACTGTTTAACTAATTCCGGATACTGAATAAACTTACCCGTGGCTTCAACGGGGATTTTAATTTTTACTTTCCAAATTTTACTCATAATTTAATCTTTTCATTGTAATTTAAATAGGAAACAGGAATCCGCTCCTGCCCTATATGCTTTATGCTATATACTAAACTTTCCTCGGTACTTCATCTACCAAATCCACTAAGTTAATTCCGGTCATTTCGGAAGGAATTTCCAAACCTAATAATTCCAAAATTGTCGGAGCAATGTCGGAAACCACTCCGGAAGGCACTCTAGAAGACAAATCACAAAACTCCCGGTCTTCCACTTTCGGGGTTTTAAATTCATTGGCAATAATTAAACACGGCACCGGGTTCGTGGTATGGTCTTTGTTAATGTCTCCGGTGCGGGCATTTATCATTTGTTCAATATTCCCATGGTCCGCGGTAATTATAAAAACCGCGTCAGCCAGCAAACTCACGTCTAAAATTTTCTTTAAGCATTTATCAATAAATTCAACCGCGGCTATTCCGGCGGACAAATCACCGGTATGCCCGACCATATCGGTATTGGCAAAATTTGCCACAAAAAAATTAGTATCGGTTTCCGAAATTTTTTGGGTTAAAATATCGGTAAGTTTTTCCGAAGACATTTCCGGATGGTCGGAATAATTTTTACTATTCTCCGGACTGGTCACAATGACCCGTTCCTCACCGGGATATTTTTCGATTTTCCCGCAGTTAAAAAATGCCGTGACGTGAGCATACTTTTCACTTTCCGCAATATGAAACTGGGTAAAATTATGCGCCGCGAGCACTTCGGCTAAATTATTTTTTAAATTTACCGAGGAAAACGCCACGTGCACCTTGGACAAATTCGGCGAGTACTCAGTCATGGTGGCAAAATACAAATTTTGCAAAACCGGCCGGCGAAATTCTTCCGGAATACTTTCCGGGGCGGTAAAGATTTGGGTTAACTGTAAGGCACGGTCGGATCGAAAATTAATATAAATTACGGCATCATTGTCGGAAATTTTTGCAACCGATTCATTTGAACTGTTCACCATTACCGTTGGCTTTATCATTTCGTCAAAAATTTGTGCATTATAGCTACTATGAATACATTCTTCCGGACTGCTGGCTGTTGCACCTTTGCCGTTTACCATAGCGTCATAAGAAAGCATAGTTTGTGCCCAATGCCCGCCTCTGTCCATTGCATAAAACCGCCCTGCGATTGTGGCAATCTTTCCGACTCCGCTTCGGCCGATTCTTTCATCCAACTTTTTTATAGATTCCAACGCAACTTTTGGGTCGGTATCACGACCGTCGGTAAACATATGGATAAAAACTTTTTTTTGTCCCAGGTCCGCTGCCATCCCGAGTAGAGCATAAAGATGCTCGTCGAAACTATGCACCCCTCCCCCACTTACCAAACCCATTAAATGCAATGCTGAATTATTTTTTTTTGCATGATTAATGGCTTCCAGTAAAACTGAATTTTTAAAAAATTCTCCGTTTTGGATGGAGGCAGTAATTCTGGGCAAATCCTGTCCCACAATTCTGCCGGCACCGATGTTTAAATGGCCCACTTCGCTATTACCCATTTCTCCCCATGGTAAACCCACTAAAGGTCCGGAGGCCTGTAAGCTCAATGACGGAAAACTGCTAACAATATAATTTAATGTCGGCGTCTCGGCCATAGAAATAGCGTTCCCCCTACCGGCCGGAAAAATTCCAAACCCGTCAAGAATAACCAGAACTACTTTTTTGTATATTTTATGCTTCATTGGATATTTAAAATTTTCCTTTTTGTTTCTTTTGTTAATTTCTAATTATTCTAATTAACCTAATTTCTAAACAAACCCCAATATCAAAATGACTAGATTAAAAATGGAAAATTAGTAATTATTTAGGTCAATTAGAAATTAGAACAATTAGGTCAATTTAGCATCTGCTCTATTTCCAACAATCGATTATACTTTGCCAATCTTTCTCCTCGGCTTGGCGCGCCGGTTTTAATATATTCCGCACCAACAGCTACGGCTAAGTCGGCAATAAAGGAATCACAAGTCTCGCCGCTCCGGTGGGAAATTACCACTTTATATTTATTTTTTTGCGCCAATTTTATAGCAGCCATTGTTTCGGTAAGCGTACCGATTTGGTTAACTTTTATTAATACCGCATTGGCAATTTTTTGGGTAATACCCATTTGAATTCTTATCGGATTAGTCACAAACAAATCATCACCAATTAACAAAGTTTTCTCTCCTAAATTTTGGGTTAAAAATTTCCAACCTAAAAAGTCGTCTTCGGCACAACCGTCTTCAATGGCCAAAAGCGGATACTTGCCCAGCCATTTTTTATAAACCTGATACACACCGGAAGATTTAACCGAAAGTTTGGAAGATTTAAATTCGTAAGTGCCTTTTTTGGCATCAAAAAATTCGCTGGCCGCCGCGTCCATACCCAGCGCAAAATCTTTGCCCAAAATATATTTGGCAGACTTTATGGCTTGCTCCAACTGCTTGAGCGCGGTTTCGTTACCACCTACCAATTTTGGCGCAAACCCGCCTTCATCACCCACTGCTACGGTAAGTCCCTGTTTTGCCAGCTGACTTTTTAAGGTATGAAAAACTTCTGCGCCCATACGCAATTTGGTGGCAAAATTACCCTTAAGCGGGATAATAAAAAACTCCTGAATGTCCAAACCGCTGTCTGCATGCACACCACCGTTTATAACGTTAAAAAATGGCGTAGGAAGGGCTTTTGGCTCATAGCCGTATTTGTTGCCCAGATAAGAAAAAAGCTCCATTTTGCCGACTTTTGACGCTAATCGCGCTACTGCGAGCGATACCGAAAGTATTGCATTAGCACCCAACTTAGCCTTATTTTCCGTGCCATCCAAGGCCAGCATTTTATTGTCTATTTCTTCCTGATGGTCCGCACTTATCCCCTTTATGGCTTTGGCAATCTTTTCATTTACGTTTTTACAGGCTTTTAAAACACCCTTCCCGCCATAGCGCTTTGGGTCACCGTCGCGCAATTCCAGCGCCTCATGTACGCCGGTAGATGCCCCACTAGGCACACTGGCTTTAGCGCATATATCCCCGGCCCAAACCGTAGTCTGAATAGTCGGATTCCCTCTGCTGTCTAACACTTCCATTGCTTGGATTTTTGCAATCTTTCCGCCCAAGGCGGATCCGCCTCGGGCGGGCATATTTGATTCCATAATTTGATGTTAATTTACACAATAATTATAGCATGAAAGCCTCCCTTTCGCCTTGAATTACGAAACCCCTAATTCCTTAACAATCTGATATACTTTTCTTGGGGGGAGCTTCCTTGCTTTTAGCAAGAAAACCTGCCCCAATAAAAGTAACAAAATATCAATGCCATAAAAGATAACAAACTCTTTCAAA
>JBBRWU010000043.1:0-9495 GCA_038249015.1 Candidatus Doudnaibacteriota bacterium
CGAGGACAAGGGCAAACGGAAGAACGCACAGCAGGGATCCAAGGATCCCCATCTGATTATGGTGCGGTTCCATTTTTTAGTTTCCTCCTTCTCTTCTTCCCCGTCACGAAGGGCGGGGGAGGCACAAGTCTCGGGGGAGGCTTTTGCCAAATTATATTCTTAAACAAAAATACAATTTACCAAAAACCTTATTCTGAAACATCTAAGACCTTACTACATTTATTTACCACTTGCTCACAATTATACTTTTTTTATAAATCTAAATCAACTATAAAAAATTTATAGGGACGGCTTTGTTGCTACGTTGGTAGCGCGCCGTCCCTTAGATTCGTTGTTGGTTAGTTTGCCCCCTCGAGCAGGGCCATGCCGGTTGTAAAGGCCAGGAAGGCCAAAACCGCCAGCACTCCGACGATGATGTTGCGCGTGGCAGGGGCAAGCCCACGCCACACAAAATCAAAATCTTTTTTCTTCAGGCCCATAAGGACCTTTTTCTAATTTTTTTCGAACTTATTTACACAATTGTGAGTCTAAGATTTAAGGCAGGCCCCGCTCAGCGGGACATAAAATATTTGCCTATCTGTAGACGCACGATTGTAGAAACAAATTAATATTTAATTTCTGTAGGTATCTGTAGTATTTCTTTGGGTCATATGGAATTTAACCACTCCGAACAAAGTGAGGAGTCCCTTATATAAGCGATTCTTCGCTTCGCTCTGAATGGTACTAATTTAAAGTATAAGGGCTGGAGGCTTGCACTTAAGGATGACGCTTAACACTAAGACCTAAATCCGCTAACTTACAGCCATGGCACTATTCCAGATGGCCAGTTTCTTTCAGTAGTTCTGTAGGTATCACCCCGGCATAAAATTTTGCAACAAACTTTTTGGCAAAGCGCTTCGCCCATAAAGGTGTGCCCTATTCGGACGCGCGCTTTGTGACGGGTTTAAATTTGGAGCACCTGCCTGCCGGTCTTCGACTCCGAGGCTCAGACTCGAGGAGCAGGCAGGTTTGGATTGCAGTATTCGGATAATTCGGATTATACTTTAATCCTTGATTCGTCCCCCTTCGTCCACCTAGGCGGACTACGGGGGATTGTTACTCTATAAATAAATCAAGGGGTAACAAAAAAACCGTAAACTCAATACAGGAGAATCAATATAAAAATTATTCTTGTATGCAGTATACGGCTTTTTCGCGCCCCCAATCCGGTATTCCCGAAATCAGGAGCATGTGTCCACAGATACACAAATAAGTGCAGATCGCACAGATAATATATCTATAAATTTTATCCTCACATCAATCCCCATCAAAACCGGTCTAATCAATAATCGGTCTCTGTAAAAAATGTTCAACCTTACTGTATTAATATCATGCTCTAACGAAGATTGATGTGAGGGTAATATCCGTACGTTTTCCTGTAAAAACATATAGATACCATATTCAGTTGTTAATGTCGGCTTTTGGACACGACTAGTTAGTATACGCCAAAATCGCCATTTTGTCAACTCTTTTATAGGCAAAACCCCTTAAATATGCCAAAAAGAATAAAAAAATGCTTATTTAAAACTAAAACTAAAGACAGTAAATCTTTAGAGTTATGAGTAAATATGGGGGGGGTTAGCTATTTCTTAAACTGCTTAAAAAAATCTCTAATTTCCAGGGCTTTTAACAATTGCACATACCCTTTTCTTTTTGTTGTTTCTTTTGTATTTCGTGTTTCGTACAAAATAGTATTAATAAGTTTTTTTACATCTTCCGGGTTAACTACGGTTTTTAATTCTATTAAATTATTAATACTCTCCATAAACTTAGCGGGATTATTCTTACAATTTTCTTGGCGACCCATTTCATTTGCCACTGTGTCACATAACTGCATAAACCTTTCTAGCCCTTCTCCAGTTTTGGCCTTTTCCATCAACTCCGCTTGTTCTTTTTTTATTTTACTAATCACTTCCTTTACAGCCTCCAAACTATTTAATGACTTTGGATCGGCATACCTTTTGGTTAATACGGAAAATATTTCCGGGCTCTCCGGCAAATGCTTTAATAAAAAACTTTTAGATTCTTTGTCCAACAATCCATCAACAGCCAATAAATCCTTTAATTGATGTTCAATTAAAGCACCCAAATCCCCTTTAAAGGCTTCTGCTAATTCCTCGACTTTATTTTCTTCCATAATTAATGAATCCACAAAAGTCTTTACGGCTGGAACATTGGCATTATAAAAATACCTTAACCATAAAAGTTCGTTTTCACTAAAACTTTTTTTGAGTACCTCGGAACTAAAGCGCAGTTCAGCGTATAAATTTGAGTGTTCGGATGTATCCATATATTTCATCCATATTATATCACAAACCCCGTCCCGATAATTCGGGACGGGGTTTGTTCTTTTCTACATGCTAAATTCTATACGCTATATGCTATATGCTATTTCTTGCCTAGTACATTCCGCCCATACCGCCACCCATTCCGGATGGAGCCGGCTCAGCACTCTTAGGCTCCGGCTTGTCTACCACAATGGCTTCCGTGGTAACTAGAGTAGAGGCAATGGAGACCGCATTTTCCAAAGCCAGGCGGGTAACTTTTACCGGGTCAACAATTCCGGCTTTCATCATATCTTCCACTTTACCTCTGCCCCAATCGGCTTCATCATATTTTAGAAAATCATAACCTGCGTGAGCCCCGCCGGTTTGAATGTAGGTAATTATGCCGGTCGGTTCAACGCCGGAGTTAGCCGCAATTTGTCTTAAAGGCGCTTCCAAAGATTTACGCACAATTTTATAACCGGTCTTGCGGGCGCCGGAAATTTTACCCATTTCAATTTCGAGCAATGGTGCAATTTTTGCCAAGGCTGCGCCACCACCGGCAACTATTCCCTCTTCCACTGCAGCTTTGGTGGCATTTAAAGCATCTTCAATTTTAAACTTTTTGGCTTTCATTTCTGTTTCCGTAAATGCCCCGACTTTAATTACGCCAATGCCACCGGAAAGCCGAGCCATTCTTTCCTGTAATTTTTCTTTGTCAAAATCCGAAGTGGATTCCTTATACTCGGCTTTAATTTGGCTCACGCGTGAATCAATAGCGCTCTTGTCGCCCTGACCGTCAACAATGGTGGTGTGCTCTTTAGTGGCAATAACTTTTCTGGCCCGACCAAGGTCGGCAATTTCGGTTTTATCCAACTTCAATCCTAAATCATCGGTAATAACTTTACCACCGGTTAAAATAGCAATGTCTTGCAACATTTCCTTACGCCTGTCGCCAAAACCCGGAGCCTTTACGGCCAGCACGTTAAAGGTACCGCGCAATTTATTTACCACAAAAGTTGTTAAGGCTTCGCCTTCCACTTCATCGGCAATAATTACCAATTCCTTTTTTCCGCTTTGCGCCACTTTTTCCAATAGAGGTAAAATTTCCTGCACGGAAGAAACTTTTTTATCCGTAACTAAAATGTAAGGGTCTTCCCACACGGCTTCCATTCTTTCGGTGTTGGTAACCATATACGGATTCACAAAACCTTTGTCAAAGCGCATACCTTTAACCACTTCTTTTTGTAAGCCCGTAGTCTGGCCTTCTTCCACGGTAATAACCCCGTCGTGGCCGACCTCTTCCATGGCTTCGGAAATTAATTTGCCGACTTCCTCGTCCAAGGAAGCAATGGTTGCAACCGCTTCAATTTCTTCCTTATTTTTTACATCTTTTTTTACCTTGCCCAATTCGGCCACCACAAACCTCACGGCGTCATCCATACCCTTTTTAATTTCATTGGCCTGAGAGCCGGCTAAAGCCGCGGCTTCAAAGGCCTCAGCAATCATCACTTGAGCCAAAACCGTGGCCGTGGTAGTACCGTCACCAGCTGCTTCATTGGTTTTGTTGGCAACTTCCTGAATTAAAGAGGCTCCCACGTTTTCAAACTTATCTTCCAATTCAATATCTTTGGCCACAGTAACGCCGTCATCGGTAACTACCGGACTGCCGTAACCTTTATCTAAAATGACCGCTTTGCCGGTAGGGCCAAGTGTTACTCTTATGGCGTTAGCCGCTTTATCTACTCCGGCTTTAATTGCTTGCTTGGCTTCAAATCCATATTTGATTATTTTACTCATAAGTAATTTTCCTGTTTTTACTAAATACTAATCTTTACTAATATACTAATTTCTGACATAGCGCATTAGTATATTAGTACCAATTCGTAGTTAGTAAAGCTAGTACGTTATTGAATTAATGCTAAAATATCACTGTCGTCTTTTTCTTTACCCACATATAAAATTTTGTATTCCACTTTTTCCCCGGCTTCTTCAATTTCCACTTCTTCTCCGGCATATTTACCAAAGACTACGGTGTCCCCAACTTTCAGGCCAAGCCCGGCAATTTCACTACCGTTGCCAAGTTCTACAATTTTTCCCTGAGCTTTTTTTTCTTTGTCCGCGTTAGCCGGTAAAACTATCCCGCTTTTTGTGACTTCTTCGCTGGAGAGCTGTTTTACCAGAACTCGGTTGCCTAATGGTTTTACTTTCATAAATACTTACTCCTTTGCTTAATTTTCAATTTCTAAAACAATTATATAACTCATTTTATCACTCTGTCAAGCTGAGTGATAAATACTCTTTCCCTCCCTTGCCGTGATATAATAACATCATGTTAAATGCATATCAAGATGCCAATTCCGCCATAAAATATCTGGATTTTCTGAATTCGGAAAACGGCCAAATTCAGCAAAAAATTTTACAGCAAGCCATTTTCTCCCGTCTGCCAAAAAACCCCACGGCCCAAATTTTAGATGCCGGCTGCGGACCCGGCTGGCTTACGGCCGAAATACAAAAACACTATTCCAACTCTCAAGCTTGTGATTCTTCCGAGCTGTTTATTAAATACGCCAAAAGCCATTACCCAAACATTCCGTTTTTCCAGGCAAACCTTACGGCTTCCCTTCCCTATTCGCCAAATTATTTTGACGTCATTATTTTAAATATGGTCGGTCCGGATTTATCCGCCTTGGAACCGGCAGTAAAAAATATTGTTACCTTTTTAAAACCGGGCGGAAAATTAATTATGACCGTACCCAACCCAAAATTTTCTTTTCCCGTCGCCGTTTGGAAAAGAAGTTTTTTTGATATTTTATTAGGTAAAAAACCAAAGCTGATTTGTTTATCCCCGCCGTCGCCGGGACAAAAAATAGAAAGAGAATTTGCCTCTGGCAATAAAATTCCGTCCTTTTACTATACGCTGGAAAATTACCAAAAAGCGGCCCACAGTGCCACTTTAACCCAAACCGCGCTAATTGAAATTAAATCACCGACTGACAGTAAAAAATTTAATTTAAACTATCAGCTCTATAGATACCCGCTCCTGTTGCTTTTGGAATTTAGCAAAGTCGGCTAACAGCCCCTGTTGCTTGCTTTCCGGATGGAATGATAGCTCGCCTTCTTCCACCACAATAAATTTTTCCGTACGAATTTGGGGGAGTTGCCAATTTTTTAACAATCTGTCCAGCCACAAGCCAAACCGGTTTGTAAATAATTTTTCCAAAAATTCCTGCACTTTGCTGGCCGTCTCATTTTGAGGACGGCTTAATTTCATATTAGGGAAAAAAGCCTTGAGCCACGGTTCGTTAATGCTTTGAAATTGCCACAGACTATGTTCATAAGCCAAGGGCCTTAATTTTAAATATTCGGAAGCGGTATATAGATTTTTTAATTGGGTAATTTCTTTTGGGCCCATTACATAATGGTTTAGACAAAAACGGTTGGTAATTTTATCTCCGTAACGTCTTTTGCCCAAAATTTGAAAATACGCGGTAATAATCGTTCGCCCGAGCCACATAAAATCCGGCCGGACAATTACAAACAAATCTATGTCCGATAATTCTTTTTGCTGGCCCATAGCCTGACTCCCGGCGAGTCCCACCCCCCGGACAAACGGTAAAAACCTTAAACCGGCGGCGTATCGGCTAATTAGTTTTTCCCGCGCCAGCCCAAAATAATAATTTCGTAACCGGGCATTTACAATCTCTTTTTTGCCCGTTAAATAATAAAAGCCCAAATAATTTTCCACCTGCCCCTGGCACTGCGTGTCCAAACAGCCCAAAACTTCATCTAAATCTACTTCGGGCTGAGGCAAAACTTTTTCCACCAACTCCCCTTGTAAATCTATATGCGCTTTTAATTCTACCCAATCTGCCACTAAAAATTTGTGCAATTCCAAAAGCGTCAGCGGATAATCCTGCAGATCGAAAAATTTTAATGTTGATAACACGCGGTTTTTAAGCATAAAATTTTTCAGTGTCTTGCGAGCCTGCCTGCCTGCCTGCAGGCAGGTGCAACCGAAGCAATCTATTTTGGACTGGGATTACTTCGTCGGATGCAATCCTCGTAATGACAGATCTTTTATAGTCCCAGTCTGTCCAAAGTTATTTCATCCCATTCGTCAAA
Source organism: Candidatus Doudnaibacteriota bacterium (assembly GCA_038249015.1). GTDB lineage: Bacteria > Patescibacteriota > Doudnabacteria > UBA920 > UBA920 > PALSA-1336. The sequence continues at coordinate 6,429 of JBBRWU010000043.1, forward strand.
ATCAATTTCTTTAAACACCCGAATTTTATGGGAAAATTCCGTGGCGGAAAATTTATAGAGCGCCTGAGCCGATTGCCCGGCACGGTGACTGTAAAGTTCCTTTTTTTCCAGCACCACAGGTTTGTTCTCCCTCACGACTTTAAACTTGCCGGCCGGGTTGGTAAAAATTAGCACATCCTGGTTTCCTTGAATCACGGGGCCGTCCTGGGTATCCATCACCAAGTCTTCGTTGGTTAAAGTCACAAACTTAAAATGCTTTTGCGCGGTTTCCACCAAGTCTTGCCATTTATCGTCTTGCATAATTTTATGAATTACGGATTAAGACGGATATACGGAAAGTCAGGATACGTAGATATGATTTTTATCCGTATATCCCAGCCTACCGGCAGGCAGGCGTACAACTCCGTATTCCGTAAAAAATTAATTATTGCAACAATGCCCCGTAACTTCCCGAAATAGAACTTAAGACCATGGGCAAAATAAACAGCGCGGCGAGTAGAGGTAAAACCACTAAAATGATAGTGATATACAACGACCACTTCATATAATTTTTCGCCTTGCGCGTATTCTCTAAAATCTCGGCCAGCACTTCCTCAGTGCTCATCACTTTTTGATCTTGTTCTGGTTGATTATTTTCCATATTGATTTTTGATTCTTACTTCTAAATACTTAATACTACTTCTGGCATTTTGGACAAAAACTGCCTGTCCTGCCGCCTAATTTAATACTTTCTATTATTGTACCGCATTTTTTACATTTCTGCCCGCGGCGGCCGTAAACAAAGTGAAATTTGCCCATTTGCCCCCAACTGCCGTCTGTTCTTACAAAATCCCCCACGCTGGAGCCTTTGGCCTTAATGCCATTAATTAGCACTGGCTTTATCCATTTATATACGGTTGATAATTCTTTTTGGCTTAGCGATTTTACAATGCGTGTGGGGCGCACACCGGAATGAAATAAAATTTCATCGCTATAAATATTCCCAATCCCCACCACAATTTTATTATCCATCAGCACCTGCTTAATCTTCCGCTTGGGACACTTTTGAGCGGCCGTCACAAAGTGTCCGGGGGTAAATTTTACGTCTAGAGGTTCGGGGCCGTAATCGTTTAATTCTTTGACTTGATTAATTTCGTCATTGTGCACTAATTTTAAGTAGCCAAATTTTCGAACATCGTTAAAATATAAAGTACTCCTATCAAAAAATTTAAATATCACATGGGTATGCTTGGAAGGAAGCTTGATTAAAGGCGCGGTTTTTTTATTTAAAAGTCTATACGCTCCCCCGGTTTTTCTACGTTGCGCTTGGTCTTCAAAAATAAATTGCCCGGTCATTTTTAAGTGCACCAAAAGAGAAAACAAAGTTTTCACTTCTTTGCCCTCCCCTGCCTGTCCTCCGAAATCTTGATGAAGGGGGAGCAAGGGGAGAGTGGATGAAGGCCGGGAGAGGTTGATGATTATTAATTTAGCCCTACGCTTTACCCCGATAATTGCAAGCCCTTGCAGTAACTTTATAAACTTAAGAGCTTTTTTGCTTTCAACTCGCCTTGCCGGAGGCAAGGTAGCCGGCCCAACGCCGATAATTTTTGGTGCGTTAACCTTAACCGACTTGATTTTTCGGTTTTTTAACTTACGATTTAGTTCATTAACTACGGTTTCCACTTCCGGGAGTTCGGGCATATGTTAATTGACAAAAATGACAAAAACGACGGAAATGAACAAAAATCAGATTGCAGTTATTTTTGTCAATTTTGTCATTTTTTTAATTTTTGTCATTTCTTTTTTCATTATACATCAAAAACAGGAGTCATGTTATAATACCCTTAATATGAAAAGTTTCCAAAATTTTCTAAATAGTATTCCGCATAAATTTACCGACCAAGAGGTGGCCTTAATTAAGCGCGCTTATGAGCTAAGCCTGGAAGCGCATAAGGGACAAAAACGCAAAAGCGGTGAAGATTATTTCACCCACCCTCTGGAAGCGGCTGCCATTTTAGGTCGCCTGTTTCCGGATGCATCAACTCTTGTCGCGACCCTACTTCACGATGTGCCGGAAGATACTTCAGTAACTATTGAAAATCTGACAAAAATTTTCGGCACAGAAATTGCCCAACTTATTGACGGCGTTACCCAATTAGGCCGAGTTCGGATGAAAGACAGCAAAGACAAATTTTATGTGGAAAATCTGCGGAAATTATTTATTGCCACCAGTCGCGATATTCGGGTTATCTTAATTAAACTTGCCGACCGAATCCATAATATGCGCACCATAGAATTTATCCCGGCCGACAAACAAATTAAAGTGGCCATGGAGACTTTAGGAATATACGCGCCTATTGCCGCGCGCTTGGGAATTGGAGGCTGGAAAGACGAATTGGAAGACATTTCCTTTAAAATTGTATATCCCAAAGAGTATGAGCAAACCAAACAGCTCCTGGATGCCGAACTTCAGATTAGCCAGGAAAATGAAAAAGCCATGGAAAACAGCCTGGCGCATATTTTGCGCACCGAGGGTATTAAATATCTGGAAATTACCGGGCGCATTAAACGCCTCTATTCCCTGTTTAAAAAATTACAGCAGTATGACGGCAACATTAAAAAAATTCATGATATTTTTGCTTTAAGAATTATTACCAAATCCACGGCCGAGTGCTACGCAATTTTAGGCGTAATACACAAACATTTCCAGCCCGTACCCGGAAGAATTAAAGACTACATTGCCACGCCCAAGCCCAACGGCTACCAAAGTATTCATACTACGGTGTTTTATAAAGAAGGCCAGAGTTTTGAAATTCAAATCCGGACGGATTTAATGCACGAAGAGGCTGAACGCGGCGTTGCCGCACACTGGTTTTACACCGAAGAAGGCAATCCGGATACGGCCAGCAGGCTCTCCGCCAAATGGATTAGGGAACTGCAATCTTGGCAGGAAGAAACCGATAACCCCGAAGAATTTTTAGAAAGCCTGAAAATAGATTTTTTTCGCGACCGGATTTTCGTTTTTACACCCAAGGGCGACATTAAAGATTTGCCCCAGGGCAGCAGCGTAATAGATTTTGCCTTTGCC